>JARFPV010000571.1 GCA_029288115.1 Akkermansiaceae bacterium
AGATCAACACGTCACGGTGTTCGTCGGCAGCGTCAGATGTGTATAAGAGACAGGTTACTGATCGGAGGCAAATCATCTCGCATGGGCTCTGACAAATCAGAGCTCATCATTCGTGACGGACTCACCCAGAAAGAACGTGGACTGCAATTATTAGCTTCTACTTGTGATGAGGTTTACATTTCCACTCGCACTGACACCGGAGAACCAAATACCATCCCCGATGCCTTCGGCAGCACCGGCCCGCTCGACGCCATCGCCTCCGCTCAACAATCCGATCCCGGCTCCCCCTGGCTCATTCTCGCCTGCGACCTCCCCCTGCTGGAACAAGAACATCTGGAATTCCTCATCGCATCCCGCGATTCGGAAAAAGACGCAAGCTGCTACACCAGCGCACACGATGGACTACCCGAACCCCTTTGCGCTGTCTGGGAACCCTCCAGCAAAACAACAGTCTTGGCCGCCATCGAAAATAATAAACGCTGCCCTCGCTCAGTACTCAACTCACTCGACATCCACACACTGCCATCCCCAGGCCTGTGGCCACTCGCCAATACCAACACGGAAGCCGATCTGCTCGAAATCAAGGCCCGACTCAATAAGTTCACCACTGTGAAAACCATCACCGTCTCCTACTTCGCCCAACTCCGCGAGCTCACCGGCACTGATTGCGAAACCATCCAAACCGACTCCGAAACCCCCGCCGGGCTCTTCGAGGAAATCCGCGCCAAATATCATATCCCGCTGAAACGCAAAGGCATGATGGTCGCCGTCAATGGAGACTTCAGCGACTGGACACACCCACTCAATAACGACGAAGAAGTCGTCTTCATCCCACCCGTCGCGGGAGGCTAATGTCACCTCAAGATGAATTTCCAACTCACAGACTCACCGATCGACCCCCACGCACTCTGCGACGCTGTACGCGATCCCGCCGCAGGCGGTTTTGCGAGCTTCGAAGGCTGGGTGCGCAACCACCACCAAGGCCGGGATGTCGCATCCCTGGAGTACGAAGCCTTTCCCGCCCTCGCAGAAAAAGAAGGCAACCGAATCCTTGAAAAAATCTGCGCCGATCACGATATCATCGCCGCCCGCTGCCAGCACCGCACCGGCCACCTGCAAATCGGAGACATCGCCATCGCCATCGCCGTCTCCGCCGCCCACCGCGACGCCGCCTTCGCCGCCTGCCGCGCCATCATTGATTCCATCAAATCCACCGTCCCCATCTGGAAAAAAGAACACTACACCGATGGCACCAGCACATGGGTGAAATGCCACAGCTGTGCCGAGCATGGGCATTGACCATACAACCACAGATACAGATCGAGCCACAGCTTGAAAGATTCCCTTGGCTTGACCTGTAGCTGCCAAGGTTCCATCTTACTCCACCTATGACCGCGCGAATGCTCACACGATCCGTCTTACTCGCCTCTATTTCTCTCGGCACCGCTCAGGCGCTGCCCCCGGAGCTCAAACAAACCCGTTTCTCCGGCCCTGAAATCACCCCCTCACCCGCGTGCCTCTGTGCCCACCCCAACGGCGACGTCTTTGTAGGCGTGGATATGCTCGGATCACTCGGCAAAGGCCCAGGCAAAGGAAAGATCGTTCGTCTCCGCGATACCAACCAGGACGGCACCGCCGATGAACACACGGTCTTTGCCAATATCGACAACCCACGCGGCCTGATCGCTATCGGTGACAAGCTCTATGTCCTCCACACCGTCATCCCAGCCGACATCGGCAAAATGACCGGCATGCACCTCAGCGTGCTCACCGATAAAGACGGCGACGGCAAAGCCGATGGAGAACCCAAACGACTGGTTAAAAATATCTCCACCCTGCTGCACAACCAGAAACGCGGAGCCGACCACACAACCAACAGCATCCGTAT
>JARFPV010000577.1 GCA_029288115.1 Akkermansiaceae bacterium
TAAATGCTGCACAGGTGGTTCCTGCTGTGAATGCGTCATTTAATGGTGTTCATATCGTTCAATTCGCCAAGGTCGGGGTTTCTGTTGCGATTGCGGTGGAGGACGGCTTGGTAACACCGGTCATCTAGGATGCCGCTAGCCAGACGATGCTGCAGATTTCCCAGCAGGTGAAAGACTTTGCAGCGCGTGCTCGCGACAAGAAGTTGTTGCCCAACGAATTTGACGGTGGAACGATTACGGTGTCTAACCTCGGTGCCTGGGGAATCGATAGCTTTGATGCGATTGTCAATCCTCCGCAGGCTGTCATTCTCAGTGTTGGAACCATTGTGCAGAAGCCGGTGGTGAAAGACGGGGAAATCGTTGTTGGTCAGCGGATGAATATTGGTGTGAGCTGTGACCACCGGGTTGTCGATGGTGCGGTTGGTGCCGAGTTTATCACTGAGGTAAAGAAACTCATTGAGAATCCGGCCTTGATGCTGGTTTGAGTGAAGTTTGATTGGTAACCAGTGATCCGTTGAAATGCAGAGGGCGCTGATTACCGGAGCAGAGGGTGGTCTGGGGCAGGCGCTTGCAGGAGCCATGGGTAATGCCGGGATGGAGGCATTAGCTCCGGGCCGCAAGGAGCTTGATGTAAGGGATGTTGACTCCGTAAAAAACTACTTTGGAGAGGCAGGGAACATTGATTTGTTAGTCTGCAATGCGGGTGGGATTGTTGATGTTCCGCTTTCCAGGATGAGTGAGTCCGAATGGGATCAGGTCATGGAGGTGAACCTGAGGGGGGCTTTTCTTTGTGCGCGAGAGATGAGTCGTAGCATGATGAAACGTCGGAGTGGGCACATCGTCTTTATCTCGAGTTTTTCTGCGCTGCATCCACCTGTGGGGCAGGCAAATTATGCGGCTGCCAAGTCTGCGTTATTGGGTGTGATGAGATCGATGGCGCGGGAAATTGGCCCACGAAACGTGCGGGTGAATGCAGTTCTTCCCGGGTTTTTGGAAACCAAAATGACGGTGGGGCTCTCCGAAAATGCTAAAAATTCGATTTTAGATAAGCACACACTGGGGAGTTTCAATAAGCCGGAGATTGTGGGGGAATTTGTAACCTTTCTGCACAAAAACATGCCACACACATCGGGTCAGGTTTTTAACTTGGACAGCAGGGTTTTGTGACTTTGTAGGGTTGTTTCGATGAAACGACCGCAATTCGTGACCTGTTGTTTGATCGAAACGACCCTGCCCGTGAGGACAGTAGTTAGCCGAGTAGTGTTCTCCGCACAATATCCAGTGCGTTTTGGCTGGTCGCCTGTTTGAAGATTTCCCGCCCTTGGGGGTGGAATTTCTTAATGGCAAATCTTCTGTTTGGTGTAGCCAGGCCAATCCAGACGGTACCGACAGGTTTGTATTCGCTGCCGCCGTCCGGGCCGGCAATGCCGGTAACTGATACTGCGATATCGGCCCCTGACCTGGCAAGTGCACCTTCTGCCATGGCAAGGGCAACCTCCTTGCTGACCGCGCCATGGGTATCCAACAAGGTTTCGTTGACTCCGAGAAGCTGCCGTTTGGCGTGGTTTGAGTAGGTGACGAACCCGTGGGTGAAAACATTCGAAGAGCCCGCGACATCGGTGATGCGGTTTGCTATTCTTCCCCCGGTGCAGCTTTCGGCGGTTGAGAGTATTTTCCCCTGTTCAGTGAGAAGTTTCACAACGACTTCTTCAAGTGACTCGCCAGTGTGGCTGAAGCATTCATTGTGGAAGGAGGAAAGGGCCAGATCTGCGGCTTGCAGTAT
>JARFPV010000658.1 GCA_029288115.1 Akkermansiaceae bacterium
GTCGGCAGCGTCAGATGTGTATAAGAGACAGCCGCCAAGTGGGTGGAGAATTGGAAGCCAGCACCAAATAATTTTCACGTGGATTTATAGAAATGCGCGGCGTAGGCATCATCAATGTGGCGAATGTTTTCGGGCTGGGTAGCATCCGTCCACAAAAGCGACTCGATCTGGTCGTAAAGCTCAAGCCACACTCGGATTTGAACAATGTCGACCGACTCGGGGTGAATCGCAAGACCTACCGTATCTTGGATCATGAAGTGACACTAGTAGAAATCCCCGTGGCACCGGGACGAGATACCACCCGACTGGTTGCGATCACATGCCTCGAGCACCAACTCCGTAGCGTCGGATACGACATGGCGGCTGAATTCAATCAGCGCCTGCTCGACAAGATGTCAAATGAATCGCCTGGAATGGGCATCTGACGACTTTTTTCGATAGGCTGATAAAAAGAAAAAAATCCCTTCCCCCCCTGACGAGGTTTCTTTAGGATTGCTTACACGAATAAGCAAACAGTCTTCTTCACGCCTATGCCAACACGCGAATTCACCGTCACCAACAAACTGGGTATTCACGCCCGTCCTGCAGCGCAGTTCGTCAAAACCGCCAGCCAATTTTCCTGCGATATTCAGGTGGAAAAAGATGACGAGCAAGCCGATGGCAAGTCGATCATGGGGCTGATGATGCTCGCCGCAGGAAATGGATCCGTCCTGATTGTTACAGCGGAAGGTGACGATGCCGAACAGGCTCTCGATGCGATCGAATCTCTGATTGAGAAAAATTTCGAGGAATAGCAACATCTATCGGGCGGCAAGATTCGGCTTTGACCCAGACGTTTGTTCTGTGCAGAATCAATGCGCATGCACGCGCAAGACCATGAAACCATCATTCAAGGCACTCCCGGCTCACCTGGGATTGCCTTTGGCCCGGTGCATGTAATCGCCCGCGGATTTGCAGCGCCAGATGTTTACGAGATCACGCCCGAGCAGATACCTGCTGAAGAAGAACGATTCGAGAAGGCGCTGACCCAGACCAAACTTCAGCTCGACGGGCTACGCGATCACATCGAAAAGCTGTCCGGCGAAGAAGAGGGTAAGATATTTGACGCTCACCTCATGGTCATCGAGGACAAAACTCTGCTCAGCCGGGTTAAAAAGGCCATCAATGAGCGTTTGCAGAATTCGGAATACGCATTCTACGCGGTGATGCAGACATTTCTGGAGGCGATGCGCCGCATCAACGACCCCTACCTCAAGGAACGGGCAGCGGACATCGATGATGTCTGCCAGCGAGTCTTAAGAAATTTCCAGACTGACGAGCATCACAATCTTGACGACCACCCGGACCACAAGCACATCCTTGTTGCATACGATTTATCTCCCAGCGATACCGCCTCCATCGACAGAAACCACGTTCAGGGTTTTGCCACCGAACAGGGAAGCGTGAACTCCCATACAGCGATCCTTGCCCGCTCCATGGGCATTCCCGCGATTGTGGGTCTAGAGCGCGCGGTGATCGATATCAAAACGCTCTCCGACTGCATTCTCGACGGCTACACAGGTAAGCTCATTCTGAATCCCACGCCGGAAACAGTCAGGGCTTATCAAGAAAGGCTGACACGTAAACGTCAGGCGCGGGCTAAACTCGACGAGCTACGGGAGGAAAAAACGACAACGCTAGACGGGCATGAGATCACTCTCTCAGCTAACATTGAATTCATCAACGAACTTCCGCTCGTGCACGAATCAGGGGCAAACGGGATCGGACTGTTC
>JARFPV010000666.1 GCA_029288115.1 Akkermansiaceae bacterium
GACCTTGGCAGGAGGTAGGTAGAGTAGGGGTTCGTTGGCAAAGAGTAGCAGGCCTGTTTTGTCGCCATTGAAATTGGCGCTGAAGGCGATGATAGCAGCGAGTTCGGCCGCCAGCTCACGTTTACTCAATCGCTTGCTGCCGTAGAGCGATGACCCTGAAACGTCCACAACAAGGATCACAGAGAGCTCACGTTCCTCACGAAATGTGCGAATGTATGGGTGGTCCTTGCGAGCGGTGACATTCCAGTCGATAAATCGGGTTTCATCACCGTGTTGGTATTCGCGGTAGTCCTCAAAATCTAGACCGCTGCCCTTGAACGACGACTGGTATTCGCCGCTAAATGTTTCCCGTGCCAGCCTCCGTGCCTTGATCTCGAGGAGATGCACGCGGCGCATGATTTCTTCGATGGAGTCGGGTGTCATTTATTTAGGAGAAAGGTATCGGCAGTTGGAGGAGAGCAGGTGGACTAGGTGCCTACGGAATTAACGATTCTGGAGGCGATTTCTTGGTATTTTTCGATAACCGGAGATGTGTCACTGTCACTCAGTGCGATGGGTTTTCCTGCATCGGCTTGAGTTCGCGTAGGAATATCGAGAGGGATTTGTCCGAGCAGGGGGATCTTGAGTTTTTCAGCTTCCTCGGCACCGCCACCATCGCCAAAGATGGGATAACGTGTGCCATGGTCACACTCGAACCATGCCATGTTTTCCACAAGTCCGAGGATGGGCACGTTGACTTTATCAAACATGGAAATTGCCTTGCGGGCATCGATCAGAGCGACTTCCTGCGGTGTGGTCACAATGACGGCTCCTGTAAGCGCAATGGTCTGCACGATGGTGAGCTGGATGTCACCGGTTCCCGGGGGCAGGTCGAGGATGAGGTAATCCAGTTCACCCCATTCGACGTTCTGGAGAAATTGCTGGGTGTAGCGTGTGGCGAGCGGGCCGCGGACGATGACAGGAGATGCATCTTCTAACAAAAACCCCATCGACATAAGTTTGATGCCATGAGTCTCGATGGGGATGATCTGATTGTCATCTGTGGCGAGTGGTCTTTCGTGGCTGCCGAACATGTGTGCGACAGATGGTCCGTAGAGGTCGCAGTCGCATAGTCCTACCTTATGGCCTTGCTTCGATAATGCCGCTGCGAGATTGGACGAAACGGTGGATTTTCCGACGCCGCCTTTTCCAGATGCTATGGCGATGATGTTTTTGACTCCGGGAATGGTGTTTTTTACTCCTGCTTCACCTGATTCACCTGACTGGGCTGCGGGCGCTTGCACATCGAGCTCGATACGCGCGTGTTTAACCTCTGGCAGGGGATCTAGAACGGCGTGACAGTTGTTGAAGATTTGCTCTGGAACTGTGGGGTCGTTTGTCTGGACAGAGATATGGACGGTGACGGTGCCATCATCGATCTCAATGTTCTTGACCAAGCCAAAGGACACGATGTCCCTGGAAAAACCTGGATACGCAACCTGCTTGAGCAGATCTTTGATAGAGTCGGTTGTCACAGCGGAGTTAGAGGTGCAGGATGCGACCGCAGTTTTCACACTGAGTCACTTCCTTTTCAGATTGTATGCTGATGATGGTGGCGGGGACGAGTTTCATGTGACAGCCGCTACACTGTCCTTTGTCGGCGGAGACCACGGCATTTCCGCCTTTGGATTTCATGAGCTGATCGTAGAGGGCGAGCAGATCTTCATCGAGGTCGGTGGCGAGTTTCTTGCGCTCAACGGTGACCTCATCGAGTTGTTTCTGGTCTTCAATGGCACGTTTGTCCAACTGGGCAATTTCATCATCGACCATTTTTTGTGTGAGCGCGAGAGCATCCTCTGCTTGCCCTCTATTCACCGTAAGAATATCCGCATTTTCCATGAGTTCCAGCTCGGTGGTCTCAAGATTATCGACTTCTTCGTTGTAGCGTTCAATTTCATTGCCCAGCGCGGTGAACTCATCATTTTTTTTCGTCTCGTACTGCTGAACCTTAAGTTTCGTCAAGGTGTCCTTGCGGGTGCCGATGTCTAGTTCGATATTTTTGATGGCGATTTCGTTCTCCTGGATGGCCTTTTTTGCTGTCTCAACTGCGTCGAGGTCGTTCGCAAGCCTTTCCTTGGCTCGCTCCTTGTGGACGGGGATGAGTTTAAGATCCTCCTCCAGCGAGAGAATACGTTGGTCACGATCTTGGAGGATCAGCAGGGATTGGATTTCAGCGAGCATGCTGTGACTACTAGACGAGCCTTGACGAATGAGCAAGCGCAGGTGATGGAATAAAGATTTTTTTTCGTAGTGGTCAAAATATACGTGAACGGATAGAGTGCGTGCATACTCTAATCAACCAGACGTATAACTCTACAAGACTATGAGGATTCAGTGCCCCGAATGTAGCCAACGATTTGATGTTACCGAAGATTTTCTTGGGAAAACTGTGGAATGTGGATCGTGTGATGGCCGATTCAAGGTCTCCTCGAACGAGGTGATCACCGAGAAAAAGAAATTTTATCCCGGGGAGAAAAGGGACTCCCACTTGGAGCGCTTTGGACGCAATACGCCGGACAACACAGAAGTAAGGTTCAAGCAAGCCCAGTATGTTCAGGATGTAAATCCGGAGTTGCTGGGTCCCCCACGACCAAGGAAGACAGTCGCCATGGTGTGTGGTCTTCTACTGATGCTTATGATCATCGTGGTGTTCCTGCTAGCTGGCGGAAAAGAGGGGCCGATGCGCGATATGGAGAACCTGAATAGGTTTATCCTATGTGGATTCACTGCTTTAGTGGGGTCTGTCCTGGTCATCTACGGTGCAGCCAACAAACGCACCAAGGGTGTTTTTCTGGCGCTGATTTCATCATTAATATTGCTAAGCCTGCCAATTCTTTTCCCTGCGAACCCTACTCAGGCATCGGTTGTAGAGTTGCCTGACAACAAGGGTAAGGGCAAGGAGTCATCTGATTCTGAAAACGGTGATCAGAGCCTAGAGGACTACTTATTTGAAATCGGCTACGAGCCAGTGGAGGAAAAACTCAGGAAACACCGCAAAGAAAGCGTAGTGGGTATATTTGTCCGCAATGCTGCACCTCAACTCCGCCGCTCAATAGGCGCATATCTTTACGAATCGACGGGCAAAAAAAGCAGAGAGACATCCTATGATAAGGTGGATGACGATATGATGGGGCTGCTTCTCTTCACCGATCAAACGATGACAATCGATGAGATAGCGGCACTTTGCACCAAATTCGGGCGCGTTGAAAAAATATCAAAGGACCTGCGCATCATTGATGTGATTGTCGAAAATTCGAAGTTAGCCAAACTGGATCAGTATAAGGTGTTGGATTCAAGTAGTCTGGACTACGAGACGCAAAACCTCAAGGCACTGGATAGCATTGACCCCAAGGTGAAGATGGATGCTGTGAAAAGGCTCGCTGGATCTGAACCACGTGCGAGAAGGGATGATATCACCCAGAAACTGATAGAACTGCTGCCGCGCAGTAATACGGAGCTACAGCTGGAAATCATCAGGGCACTTAAGACATGGGCCTTGCCAGGTGCCGGGGCGGAGCAACCTGTCTTTGAGGCGGTAAAGAAAATCCACAAGGAAGGCAAAGTGAACAAGGACGCTATGGAGTTTCTCATCAAATTCGAGGTTGATGAGGCGGGTGAGCTTTTGTTGGAACTTTGGGAAAAGGAACCGGTTGCTTGGGATCAGACGTTGATTAGTCTGGGAGAGGGCGCACAAATCCTTCTCCTGCCGAAACTCAAGGAAATGGATGTCGCTCATATTGTTTCAGCGTCAGCCATACTTGGAAAAATAGCTACGGAGCCCGCAATACCTCTTATTGAGGAGGTTATGAAGGAAAAGGAAGGTCAGGCTAAAAAATCTCTGCAAGCTGCCATTGACGAAATCAAAAGGCGCTCCTAGTCTGCACGCCTGTTCGGGAAACTGAACGGGTTTCCCCACGCCGCCGTGGCGGAATTGGTAGACGCGACGGATTTAAAATCCGTTGATTGGTAACAATCGTGCCGGTTCGATCCCGGCCGGCGGTACTTTATCTCAGCCTTGGATGCGCTTTTCTGTGGGAGTGGTGCATTCTGCATGACCATGCGACTATGCATCCACATCGATATGGACTGCTTTTACGCAGCCATTGAAGAGCGGGAAAACCCATCACTCAAGGGTAAGCCTGTGGCGGTGGGTGGTGCTAGCAGGCGTGGAGTTATCTGTGCAGCGAACTACGAGGCGAGGAAATTTGGGTGTCACTCAGCGATGCCTGGATTCAAAGCGCTGCAATTGTGTCCACAGTTGATTATGCTTCCTGTTAGGTTTGATCTGTATCGCTCTGAGTCTGCTCGGATCAGGGCTATCATGGGTCGGTTTACCGATAAAGTTGAACCGTTGTCTCTTGATGAAGCGTATTTAGACCTTAGCCATTGGAGTAGTGAGGGAGGAGCGATTGCGAGAGAGATCCGGGCACAGATCCTTGAAGAAACAGGGCTGACGGCTTCGGCAGGAATAGCACCTAACAAAATGTTAGCAAAAATTGCGAGTGATTGGGAAAAGCCAAACGGCCAGTTTGAAATCATGCCGGAAGAGATAGATGATTTCATGCGCGATCTCCCGGTGTCGAAGCTCTGGGGTGTGGGCAAACGGATGCAGGAAAAACTTGGGAATATGGGTGTGAAAACCTGTGGTGACCTCCAGCATTGGGATAAGCTCGAGTTGACTCGACGATTTGGCAAATGGGGGATGGAGCTCTACGATTTGTGCCGGGGGCAAGATGGTCGCGTGGTTAAATCACATCGCAGGAGGAAATCGATCAGCAAGGAGAGGACTTTTCAAGAGAATGTCAAATCACCCAGTGAATTGTTACCTTTGTTAGGTTCTCTACAAGACGAGATAGAGGAGAGCCTGCTTGGTAAGTTCAGGGACCGAAAAATCAGATCGCTGGTAATCAAACTGAAATTTGCAGATTTCACCCGTACTTCAGCAGAGCGTGCATCTACGATTCAGGATCGGTCGGTTTACGAGGAACTGCTCCATGAAGCATGGGCTAGGGGAGAAGGAAAAACGGTCCGGCTTTTTGGGCTCGGAGTCAGGCTGCAAGATGAGAAGGAATCTGAGCAGATGGAAATGTTTTGATCAATCCCGCAGCAGGGCAATCAGTCGGCCATGAGCTCCTCACGGATGTCGGGATCGTTGAGCAGCTTCTTGCGTTCGATGCCAATAGCTCGGGCTTTTGTGTTGAGCTCTCTCTCTAGCTGGGCATTGATTCTGTTTCTGCCTCGATGACGTTTGAAAAAATTGGCCACATCCAGGAAGGCATCGGCATAGCCTGTTGTTCTCTTGTCGAGCATTGGCCGCAAGCGGGACAATTCATAGACGAGGTCGGTCAGCACATCGTCGCCGAGATTTCCGGGTTTCATAAAACTGCCGTCACGCAGCATCGAGAGGAGTTTCTCACCAGCTTGGTCGACGCCTGTGAGTGACCCCACCAACGAAAGTTTTTTGGGCGCCTTTTTGATGCTGTGCAGCAGGAGTAGTTTGGCTGATAAGTGGTTTGGAGTTAGTTTGACGATCGTGCGAAGTTTTGCACGCACCTTGCCGTTATAGATGTATTTGTTGTTTTTCTTTAGTGCTTTCTGAACGAGGGTAAACTCATCGAGTGCTTTTTGTACGGATTCGGGGCGGTCTAGTGCTGCTAAGTCGGATGCTTGGTCGAAATTTTTCAATGAGAACACCTGGATCTGATAGAGGGGTTTGATGCCTTGGAGCAGGTAGGCGTCTGTGATGCTGCCTTTGTTCGCGTCTGGGATTCCAACATGAGTACAGTTTTTTCGAATGGCGCCTTTGATTTTTGACGCCACGCCTCCCACGGGCTGCACGGCACCCGTAGCCGTCATGTCGCCTGTGGCTGCGAACCCTGGATCGATTTTCTTGCCGGAAATGATGGAATCCGCCATCAGGGCGCAGACCACAGCGGCAGATGGCCCGTCTTTAGGAGAATATTTATCGGCAAAAGAAAATTCGATCCGAAGTTTGGTTGGGATTTTTCCCGCGTGTCTCACCCGGAGGAACTTGTCCACCTCGGCGGTGGCTTTGATCATCAGGTCACCGACAGATTGATTGAAGCCGATTTCAAAGCCGCTTTCCTTTTTTACAGCAGTAGCATTCATCTGCGAGGCGGTGCCTGCGTAGCCACCGTCGTCGAGCTGCACGACAAGCAGTCCCTTGATTTGTGTCTGCTGCAGCATTTTAGTAGCCTCTTGCGCATCACATGCAAAACTGAGAGTGATGGCTGCTGCCAGGGAGTATATTGGGCAGAGAAGAGGATTACAGCGAGGCATACTGAACTTAACCATATCATCCAAAGGCCAGTCAAGGGGCATCTAGGGAAACGAATTGTTAGATGGAAGTGCGGGCACAAAAAAGCTCTCAATCCGTATGAGGGAAGGAGAGCTTTTAATGATGGTGCGCGAGGCGGGAATGCCTTCGCCCGATTAACTCGGACTAGCTCCTTAGTTATCGATATTGGGGTTGGATGATCGCTCGCGAACTGCCCAGCTCCATTTGTGAATTTCCATGGCTACAAATACTGTCAGCGCGAGTCCTAATAGAATAGCGAATGTTGTTAGGTCGACTGGCTCGACGTGGAGAACCTCGCGGCCTAGTGAGGTGAACATCATGCCTATGTGGAGTAGAAATGCTAGCAATGCACCACCAAGTAGAATGGGGCTTCTAAGGGGGGATAACTTCAATGCAGACTTTTTCTCGGATCGGCAGTTTCCGATATGGACGTTCTCGAACAGGACCATAAGTAATAATAAGGAGTTACGTGCAGTTGCCTCTGGCCACCCAGCTTGAAGCATCCACCAGAATACGCCAAAACCGACTGAGCCCATCACGATGGCCGCAACTAGGGTGCGCTCAATCATCAAGCGATTGAAGATACGTTCTGACGTCTGCCTTGGTGCGCGATCCAGCACATTGCCCTCGCTTGGTTCAAATGCTAGTGCGACGTCCTGAATGCCATTGGTGACGAGGTTCAGCCATAGCAGCTGAACTGCTAATAACGGTAAAGGCAGGCCTGCTAATAGAGCTAAACAAACCAAAACGACCTCCGCTGCTCCTGTGGAAATCAGCAAATAGATCACCTTGCGGATGTTGTCATATGCGACCCTGCCTTCTTCAACACCGGCAATGATGGTGGAGAAGTTATCATCGCTAATCACTAGCTCAGCGGCTTCCCTGGCCACATCTGTACCTGATTTTCCCATGGCCACGCCAATGTTGGCAGCCCGTAAGGCGGGAGCATCATTGACGCCGTCTCCGGTGACTGCAACGAAGTGTCCTGCCCGCCGGGCGGCATTGACTAGCTCCAGCTTTTGGTGCGGAGCTACGCGGGCGAAGACGCGGGCTGTTGATACTGCCTGCTCGATTTCTGCGCGAGACATCTTTGCTAGTTCGCTACCGGTTACTACCTCGCTGGGCTCACTGGCCAGACTGAGATCACGGGAAATGGCGAGGGCCGTCACTGGGTGATCGCCAGTGACCATGAAAACACCAACGCCTGCGTCACTACAGGCGGAGACCGCTTCGCGTGCACCGGATCGCAGCGGATCAATCATCCCTACGAATCCTTGGAAAGTCAGACTTGAAGGCTCTGGAGGAGCCTGTGCGGGGTCGATGTTATCAGCTAATTTACCGCCAGCTAAGGCCAGCACCCGGTAGCCTTTCTGTCCCATGGTCTCGGCGAGCTGCTGCATTTCTCCGATTTTATCTGGATCGTTGCTCCAGTCACACATCGGCAGAACCTTTTCCAGGGCACCTTTTACGAATACCTCAGTGACATCACCCACCTGATGGTAGGTTGCAGCGAACTGCCTTTCTGGCTCAAATGGGAGTTCATTGACTTGTGGATGTCTGGACAGGCTATCTTCACGAACCCTGCCGAGTTTATGCGCCATGACGAGTAAGGCGAGATCGACTGCGTCACCTCGCCCAATCCATTCGCCATTACGCCGATGCAGGTCTGCCTCTGTCTCTTATACACATCTGACGCTGCCGACGAACACCGTGACGTGGGG
>JARFPV010000040.1 GCA_029288115.1 Akkermansiaceae bacterium
GAGTAAGAACGCACGGATCGTGGCACTCGACAGCTGATGCATGCCACTCGGGATGCTCTCAGATCCTCGGGGTTGACTTCTGTTTCCAGCGATACCCCCTATGTGATCGTCACCTCTGCGGCAGCCATGCCTATCGGAGAGAGCTACTACAAGTCAGCCACGACCGAACCCCTGACCAGACGTGGTCAATTTACCCGTATCGAGAACTACCAACCACAACGCTCATGCGCCACTGCACTGCGCGCCACGGGCATCCGCGCCCAATCCCAGATCATTTCCAACGCCTGCGCATCAGGCGCCAATGCGATTGGCCACGCCTATCACCTGATCCGCTCGGGGCAGACCGACATCGCACTCTGCGGAGGATACGATGCGTTGTGCGAAATGGTGTTCGCCGGATTCGACTCCCTTCAAGCGCTCACCTCATCAGGGATTCCGCGCCCATTTGATGCCCATAGAGATGGTCTTGCACTCGGTGAAGCAGCCGCCATGTTTACCTTGGAAACTGAAAAATCAATGCTCGCCCGCGGCGCCACCCCGATCGCAGAAGTGTGCGGCTACGGTATGGCAACTGACCTGCACCACCTCACCCAGCCGCATCCGGAAGGAAAAGCCGCAGTCGGCTCGATGAGTTCAGCGTGCCTTGATGGCGGTGTACAACCGAACGAAATCCAGTACATCAACTCCCATGGCACCGGCACCCCGCTCAATGACGTCGCCGAAGCCCACGCCATCTGCCAATGGGCAGGACCCCATGCCAAGGACATCATGGTTAGCTCCACCAAATCTGCCATGGGGCACGCACTGGGAGGAGCTGGAGCCATCGAGTCAGCAATCTGCCTGATTGCGCTCAACGAAGACCTCGCACCAGCCAGCCTGGGCATCAGATCACCTGACGACGCATGCCAGTTTGACCTTGTGCAACAACCACGTGACGTAAAACTGAACACCGTGCTGACCAACTCCTTCGGATTCGGAGGATGCAACGCTTCACTCATTTTCCGTAAGGTCTCATGAACCAACCGACCATAGACCCACTTCACATCCACGGCTACGGTTGCGTTTCTGCTGCTGGCAACTCCCCTGCCGAACTCTATCAGGCCTGTGTATCGGGAGAAAACATCCCAACCACCGAGATGGAACGACAGCTTGGCGAACAAACGATCACCTACCCGGTTCGCCGGGTCGATCAGACCGGGCTTCGCGCTGCGATGCCGCGCCACCCGAGACTGCGCCGGTCCAGTAGCGTTACCAAGTTTGCCATTACAGCTGCCTCCCAGGCCCTCGGGCCCGATCGTGTTTCGGCCATACAAAACGGCTATCTCAATATCGGGGTCGTTGTCACGCTGTTCAACGGTTGCGTCAACTATTCTAACAAATTTTTCTCCGAGGTGCTGGACGACCCATCTTTGGCCAGCCCCATCCTCTTTCCCGAAACCGTTTTTAACGCGCCGGCTAGTCACATAGCGGCTTATCTGGACGCATCTGGCCCTGCCTACAGCATGATTGGTGATTCTGCGGCGTGGTTCTCCGGCATCCGGGTTGCGGAGACTTGGATGACTGCGGGACTGGTTGATGGCTGCCTGGTTATCTGCGCGGAAGAGCTCGACTGGTTAAGCTGCGAGGCACTTGGGTATTATGCCAAAGGCACATCCACCACCGAGGGGGCTGCCGCCGTTTACTTTGAAAAAAATACCTCGAGTCTACAGCTTGGCTCCCTGAACGGCCCACACCACTACACGGATGGCGGCGAACGCAGATCAGCACTCGCCCAAGCATGGAAAACAGCCACCCCATCAGATAGCGACACCCTCATAGACGGCCTGTTAGGACTACATGCAATCGACAGAGACGAGCAATCAACACTCGGTCAGTGGCAAGGCAAACGTATCAGCCCACTCACCACCGTGGGACACGGCATGGGAGTCAACGCCGGCCTCCAAACCATCGCAGCACTTGAGTCTGTTAGGTCAGACGACACCCAAGGCGCTGTCGTGTTTGCAGCCGGTGACAACCAACACGCATACACCGCGCATTTTTCAAAACCCTAAACTACCCACGCACTCCACATGGACACCCCTCCCTGCATATTGATCACCGGAGCCAACGGAGGACTCGGCCGCAGCATCGCCGAGTATTTCCTGACCCGGGATGAGACTTGTTTCACCTATCTCGGCGTGCGGACAAACCGCGATAACGCTGACGCGTTGGTAAAAAAATTTCCCGATCGCGCAGCCACCCTTCCCCTTGATGTAACCGATGCGGCAGCATGGTCGGAAGCCATCCAAGCCATAGAATCGGATGGTCGCAGCGTCAGCGTGCTGGTCAACAATGCGGGACACCACGATGATCACCTCATGGCCATGATGCCCGAAACGGCATGGCAAAGTGTCATTGATGCCAACCTCAACGCCGTGTTCACCGGTAGCCAGGCGGTGCTGCGTAGCATGATGGCAAACCGCTTTGGTCGAATCATTAACATCGCCTCACTGAGCGCACTGCTCGCCCCGATGGGGCAGACAAACTACGCAGCGGCCAAAGCCGGGGTCGTCGCCATGACCCAGAGCCTCGCCAAGGAGGTTGCCCGCTCAGGCATCACCGTCAATGCCATCTGCCCTGGGTACATCGAAACCGAGGCTCTCGGAGAGATGGATCCTGCTCAGGAAAAGGCCCTGAAAAAGAGCATTCCCATGCGCCGATTCGGCAAGCCTGAAGAGGTCGCCAGCCTCGTTTTTTTCCTTGCAAACAAGGAGTCCAGCTATATCACCGGGGCCCCTATCAAAATCGACGGGGGAATATTTTAATACTGCCATGGCCGACTCCACCGAACTCAACCAGAAGATCAAGGAAATGCTTGTCGATGAGCTGATGCTCGACGAGACACCTGATGAAATCGGTAACGACACTCCTCTGATGGGGCCCGATAGCCTTGGGCTGGATTCGGTGGACGCACTTCAGGTTGTGGTGGCTATCGAGAAACATTTTGGGCTGAAAATTTCCGATGCGGAAGCCGCCAAGGGCATTCTCCAATCAGTCACTACCATAGCTGCTGCCATTCAGGCAAACGCCTGATGCGCATACAAGCGCCAACATGGGCATGACATCATCACGTAAAGTCAAGGCCTCCCTGGTATTTCTCATCAAGCTGCTTGGCACCTCGCTATTTCTCTACTGGGCATTCTCTCAGCTCGAAGACAAGGATTCGCTGTGGCTCAATTTCAAAGCCGCCTTGCGCTCACCGGGCTGGCTATTGTTAGGATTATTGATGAGCGGCCTCACTCTGGTGGCTGCCACACTACGCTGGTACATCCTACTACGAGCACAAAAAATCGATGTCTCGCTGCTCTACATCGGCAAACTCACATTAATCTCCGCGATGTTCAACATCGTTTCCTTTGGCACCGCTGCGGGAGATGCCGTCAAGATGATCTGCGTGATGCGCCGCAACCCAGGTAAAAAAATCATCATTACGATGTCGCTGATGACCGACCACCTTGTGGGGTTTGTTTCTGGCGGAGTCATCTTCCTGCTCGCAACCTGGGGTTTTGGAGCCATTGGCGAAACCGACAGCATGCCTGTCAGACAGGCATTTATCGCCGCATCGATTTTCCAAGGTGTCGGCCTGCTATTTGTGTTTCTGATGTTCGGGACCGCCACCTCGGAATGTCTCGGCAAATTCCGGCAAAAGCTGCCGCGGATCGCGCTTAACAAGCACATCATGTCCGTCTCGGAGACGCTGCGGAAGTTCCGCTCCCGCTGGCGCGCTGTGATGATATCACTCGTTGCCTCATTTGCTCTGTCGATCACCTACTATCTGGCGTTTTACGCCTCACTTGGAACCATCGGAGTCAATGTCCCCATGCATTCCATCATGGCGGCGATGCCTGTGGTGGACGTCGTCAGCTCTTTGCCGATAAGCGTTTCCGGCTTAGGGGTGCGTGAGAAGACCTTCGAGTTTTTACTCAGTGACATGGCGGGCATCCAACCCAGTGCCGCGATCAGCGCTTCATTGATTGGTTTCATGTTCCACCTGTTCTGGGGATTGGTTGGTGGACTCTACCTCGTCATGGACCGTTCGGTATTTTCGGCAAAAGATCGTGCCATGCTCAGTGAGCAGGAATCCTAGATATCCAGGCTTGTTTGGTCACGTATCATGGCAGCCATCGTCTCCACCTGCCTTTCACCACCTGCATAGAGGGCTGCAGCAATCCCCGCCGCCTGCCCCGTCGCAAAGCATGTGCCCATCACCCTAACAGAAGCCAGCGCCTCGTGACTTGCCGATTGGCATTTCCCGGCAAAAAAGACCCCCTCAACATCAGAGCTCATCAGTGAACGCAGGGGAATATGCGCAGGCTGGTTGTTTTCAAAGTAAATCAGTTTCGGCCCACGTGCATCCTCACGAAGCTCAATCGGCCAGGTCGCGAGTGCCACCACATCGGTGAATGGTTTAGCTTTGATGAGGTCGTCGGCACCCAACTCATACTTGCCACGCCACCGCCATGACTCGCGTATCCCAAGCACAGGAGCATTGAAAGGCCCGGTCGCGTTAGCAAAACAGGTGTATTGGCCACGCAGAAACTCACTCACTTCATTGGCAAGCACATCCGCTTGATCTTCGAGTAACCTAACACACTCATCATCATCCGGATTCCATGCATCTCCCCCGGCATCAAGGTCGATACTAACATAACAATCGCCCCGCTTCGGTGAGCACCGAATGGTGAGGCCCATGGCTTCAGGGGGAAGTTGACCTGACTGCACAGCGCGAACGACATCCAGCGCCAGCCTCATTTTAAAATCCTCAGTGGATGCCTCGTCACCTACATTTCCAAATTTAAAAATACAGGCCGGGCGCAACAGCTTCCCCGACTCCTCCCGCACACGTGTGGCATTTAAAAATTGTGCCAAAGTAGCGTTGGCGGATCCATCGACCAGACTTGAGC
>JARFPV010000074.1 GCA_029288115.1 Akkermansiaceae bacterium
GGTTTGGCGCGATCCTTGGGATTTAATTTAAGAGCATGGTGTGACACCACGATTCCAGCAGTATAAATGAGATCCACCTCTTGGTCCGCGAGCGCTTTGTTGAGCTGTTTAAGAGGCTCCCCATCTTGGCCATTGGCATTGAATTCATCTTTGATTCGGAATTTATATTTCCCTTCCGCTAGACCCGTGAGTTCCTTGCTGAAATTGGTGATGATACCGTCAAAAAACTCGGAATTTCCGTCTCGGACAATCGCGATCACTTTTTCCTCAGCTGGCACGAAAGAAACAAAACCGATCAAACAAATGAAGATTGCTAATGGCTGTTTTTTGAGAGGAAAGCGTCTGATACTCATAAATTAAAATTGGAAGTGGTTAGCAATGGCATTGCTTTTATCGGGATTCAACCGAAATTCTATGTAAAAGCATATTAAAATCCGACCCATTTAGTGTGACGTTTCCGAATTCGTGCTTCGGATTCGGAGTATTGAATGCTAACGACCTCATATGTCCGACGAAATCATTGCAGCGAAATACCCGAATGCCGAGACCTCCGAGTCTGGTCTGAAATACGTTGTCACCGAACCAGGTGATGGCGGCAACAAACCTGCCAAGGGAACATCTGTCACGGCTCATTACACCGGATATCTGCTAGATGGCTCAAAATTCGACAGCTCAGTGGACCGCAATCAACCGTTCGTGTTTCCCGTCGGCATGAGCATGGTCATCAAGGGCTGGGACGAAGCTTTTCAGGACATGACCAAAGGTGAGAAGCGCACACTGATCATTCCGCCTGAGCTTGGTTACGGCGCTCAAGGCTACCCACCAGTGATTCCGCCAAGTGCTACACTGATTTTTGATGTGGAGTTAATCGATTTTTAATGCCTATTCACTCGTCACATTGTCCCGGTCCTTCTCTGGGCTGCCCACCTCACCATCTGGACCGGCACTGTATACAAATGCCTGCTTTCTGATCACAACCCCCTCCTTGAAGGGATGCTGGATTTTGTTATCGTAATCAAAGTCCAAGGCGATGTGGTAAAGATTTCCCCACGGATCATATATCGAGGATTTGTCACCGTCTGTATGGATCCCATTCCGATATCCTGACTCATTATCACCTGAAGCTTTCCTGACCTGGAGAAATACAATCATCCTCGCATTAATCTCTTTCTCCTTACCTGTCAGAACTGATATCAGTGGATCGTCGCTTTTGATAACCATATCCTCCTCTGGAGACTTTTCAGCATCACCAAAAGGCAAGAAATTATAGTCTTGAAAGAAATTCTGAACTGCCATGTCGATGCTCATGCACACCGCCCTTGCCTGAGCAATCCTGCTTTTTTGAATAAGCGAGACAGTTGGTTTTTTGACGACCTTCTGAGTATTCGGCACCTCGCTAACTGATGGTTTTTCAGGCTGGGTGGATTTTTCAGGCTGCTTGGATTCTTCATTCTCAGCTTTCCCTTTCTTTTCATCACATGAGATGAACACAACCGGAACCACCAATAGAAACACACTCAAACACAGTCTTCTGATAATCATGGGAATAAAGTGACATACCATAACAGCCCCCATCAAGACGAAACCTGCACCAACAAATACATAACAAGGAGTCGAACCTAGGTGCCATAAGTGCAATTCATCAAGTTTTCACAGGGTCCACATTACGCCTTCACAGTGATCTGACATCTTGTCGGCGCTATGAAAAAGATAACGAACACCTTGTCCATCCCGCAACTTGTTACGATTGGTTTTATATTCGTCGGTGTCTCGGTAGCCTGGCTCATTCTGGGCGGCACGCTGAGCGATCGACACACCAGCGCATCCAGCAAAGCCAAACAAAGCGTCACTGGTCACTGGGGGCCAAGCCACAGCCAGGCTCATCCTTCTGTATGGTATTTACCTGACAACCCCGAGGACCTGCGCCGGCAACTCCCACCCGCATCCGGCAGGGTGGATGTAAACCTCACATACGAGCCCGTAAAAAAAGGGCTGACATCGAGCCGAACATTCATGGCAAAATTCGATGCCACCTATCAGATCACCAACACGACGGAGTCGGCTAAAACGCTGAATATCACCTTTCCCCTACCCTCCGAAGACACCAGCTACACAGACTTCATCTGGGAGCTAGACGGCAAGACAGACGAAAACCTAATGCCAGAATACGGAGAAATCAAAAAAACCGTGATGCTCGATGCTGGGGAGACGGTACCGCTGAAAGTTTCCTACACCAGTCGCGGCATGGATTTCTGGGAATATCGTCTGGGTAATGCAGAACGCATCAGAAACTTCCTCCTGTCGATGGAAACCAATTTCGAGGACATCGATTTCCTAACAGGATCCAGCTCACCCACATCGCGGAGAGAAAGCGAGAACGGAGGATGGCAGCTTACCTGGGATTACCCGGATGTGATCCGTCCGCAGGACATTGGGATGGATATGCCCACGATTGTTGATCCCGCACCTGTCGCAGCGAAGATCAGTTTTTTTGCACCTATCCCACTTGCGTTCTTTTTTGCCATCCTAATCATCTTCGGCATCCTCAGGGGAATCACCCTGCATCCAATGCATTACATCTTCCTTGCAGGCGGATTTTTCGCATTCCACCTGCTGTTCGCTTATATGGTTGATCACCTGCCACTCCATGTTGCTTTCGCTCTGGCATCACTGGTCTCGCTCGGGCTAGTCGGCAGCTATGTAAGGGC
>JARFPV010000125.1 GCA_029288115.1 Akkermansiaceae bacterium
CGGCAGCGTCAGATGTGTATAAGAGACAGAGAATGTGCCGCTCGGGCGGCAGGATTTAATTACGGTCCAGGATGGATTCGAGGTCGCTCTCGTGCGGGCTGGGAAGCATGGGTTTCTTCTGTGGCTTTACTAATACAGGCACGCCACCGAATTTTACAGGAATGTTTTTCTCTGGAATTAAATTAATGTGCTCGATCACTCGCTTGGTCTTCAACGAGTGCTCCCTTACGCTGATGAAATCGGCCAACTGACGGTCATGCCCATACATACCGAACACAGCGCGTGAGCCATCATTACAGATGACTTGCATCGAGTATTCATTCAAAATGATGATTTTATTCGGTGCCCAATCGGCACGCAAATCACCTTCAGCCATCGTCTGTATGAGGTGCAGCGCTCGCATGACCTCGGGCTGTCTCATTTTTCGCCCGTGATAAAATGCATCTCGCGCCGCGTCTTTAACCATGACCACAGGAAGATCGCGTGACGTCTCCCACAACGCACCCTCGCATGGAAAGGTTACTCCATCTTGGTCAGCCAGCACACCACTTTCTAACTTGCCGCGAAACCCATGCATCGCCGATTGAAGCCAAGCAACAGGAAGCCGCTCATTCATGGTGATCTGCAAGGTGCCGGGCAATCTTCTCTCCACCTCACAACGAGTCACCTCTGGAAGATCCAGCAGACGTTTGCGGATGTGATCCGTATCGATGGCAAAAATACTCGCCTCAAGGTCAATCTCCGTGACTTCCACAATCCGGGCATGGTTAATATGACCATTTGTTTCTAATTTAATTTCCTGCAAACGATACTCTTCATTATCGATGAAAATGTGGCGCACTCCAACATATCCTCCCCACGCAATCATCCCAACAAGTACCAACGTTAGAATGAGTTTGGCACTTTTACCGAGTCCACGCATGATCTCAATCATGACGATCCGAGGTGACGTCACTTTGATATGCAGTTTCTGCAGATCTCCACCTCTACGCACAACGCGTGGTGAACGTGTGGTTTTTCGACGTGATTTAAATAAGGACATGGCGTTTGAAAAAATTAGGTTCTCATAGCAAGGGACAGTTCTGCAATTTTCCGACAAAGTGGTCCGAACTCATAGCCAGCGACTTTGGCCGCCTTGGGAAGCAGGCTACTGGCGGTCATTCCGGGAATAGTGTTGGCTTCTAACACATATGGCATATTCTCTGAATCAAGGAGCACATCCACACGGGAGTATATTTCAATACCAAGAGCCCGGTGAGCCTCGAGTGCCGCCTGTTGCACGCGGGCGGTCGTCTCCTCATCCAGCTCTGCGGGGCAATAATAATCAGTGCCACCTTCATCGTTCAGCCATGGGTATTTGTTGTTCATGTCATAAAACCCACTGCGCGGAGCAATGTGCACGACAGGCAATACCTCGTCATCCAACACCCCAACGGTGAGTTCTTTCCCATTGACGAACTGCTCGACAAGAACCTCATCGCCGTACTTCGCGGCATCCTCCATGGCAGCATGGGCATCCGCTTCGGTTTCAACGATATGCACACCCACACTAGATCCCTCGCGCGGCGGCTTGACCACGTAAGGCAGTGCCATTTCCGGCATTTTGACACCTGATGAACAATCGACGATTTCCGAACCTGGCGTGGGAACCCCATGCCTCACGAAAACCTCCTTGCTCGTCACTTTATCAAATGCCACCCGACTGCTATCAACGCCAGCACCAGTGTATGGCATTCCCATTCTTTCCAGAATGGCCTGCATTTCACCGTCTTCCCCAAAGGTTCCGTGAATCGTGTTGAAACAAAGGCCAATACCCGAAGGAAGCTCGATATCGTGTGTAGTCACATCCACAGGCACGGCGTCCAGCCCTTCTCCTTGAAGAGCCTCCAAAACGGCATTCCCGGAAGCCAGTGAAACATCACGCTCCGAACCCGGGCCTCCCATCAGAACTGCTATGCGTATATTTTTGTCCATTGATTTGTTAAAATGTGAATTCGTCTTCCCCAATGATCTGCACTTCGGTATCCATATCGATGCCACGTTCCTTTTCTGCCTTGCGTCGTATTTCGTCGATAAGGCCCAGCACATCAGTTGCCTTTGCCTTACCTCGGTTCACAATAAAATTCCCGTGTTCGGTGGAGACCTGCGCGTTGCCAACTGACGCCTCTTTCATACCTAACTGCTCTACCAGCATTCCGGCAGGCACCTCATCCGGATTCTTAAAAATGCACCCCGCACTTGCTGCGATCGGTTGTGTCGAACGACGATGATGGCGGGACGCTTCTGTGAGATTACTTATGGTGTCAGAGTCAGAATGTTTTGCCTGAAACTTGGCCTCAAGAGCATAGTTCCTACGCAACTCTGGCACATTCCGGTAGTGAGCCGTGATTTCCTCACGTGTCCGCTCGCGGATTTCTCCGTCCTCATCAAGGAACGTCACACTGATCACCTGATCAAAGGTTTCCGTTCCCATGGCACCCGCATTCATGCGCAAACCACCACCGACGTTTCCTGGAATTCCCTCCATCCACTCGACTCCTGTTAGTCTATTAGCTACTGCCACGTTCGCTACCTTCTTGAAGCGGGCACCCGCACCTGCCGTGATCACGTCACCATCCACTGC
>JARFPV010000160.1 GCA_029288115.1 Akkermansiaceae bacterium
CCGTAGATATCGCCCTCAAAGTCGAGCAAGTGAATCTCGAGTAATCTTTTCGGGTTTGCGCTGTCTAGTGTTGGCCTCATCCCCAGATTGGCAGCACCACAATACTCGGATCCGTCATCAAGTTGGCATCTTACCGCCCAAACCCCGTCACTGGGAAGCTGCTCATTATAGACGCGTAGATTGGCAGTGGGAAACCCGAGCGACCTGCCCAGTTTCTGGCCTTCGATGACAGTGCCGAGAACCGTGTAGGGTCGGCCTAACATCGCCTCTGCAGCGTTCAGGTTCCCATCGCGGATGGCCTGGCGCACACGTGTGCTGCTGACACGCTCACCATCAAGCATGACCGCTGGAAGTGGATAAATAATAACGTTTTCCTGGTCGCCAAACACCTTTAATAAAGACGTGTCCCCTCTCCTGTTCTTGCCGAATTTCCAGTCTTCACCCATCGATAGGGATTTCAGGTTCGGGCAGTTGTCTTTCAACTCCTTGAGAAAGTCGAGCGCTTCTACACAGGCAAACTCGGGAGTAAAGGGAACTACCACCATGATTTCGATGTCGAGCTTGGCAAGCAACTCCTGCTTGTGCCCTAGTGACGCCAGAATTCGCCGCGGTGCTGATTCCGGCGCAAGCACACGAATCGGGTGAGGGTCAAATGTCAGAACACCAGCGATACCTCCGTCGGTTTTCGCTGCGTCTACCGCAGACCGGATCACGGATTGATGGCCGACGTGAACCCCATCAAACACACCGAGTGCAAGATGCAGTGGCCCGTCGATTGAAGCCAAATCCTCCAGTTGGTTAATCGTGCGTATCATATTCCGGCACGTTCATCGCTTTTGGCCCCAACAATGGAAAGCAAAATCCATCAATCACATCGCGGCACAAAAAATCCGGCACCCCCAGGGAGACACCGGAATAATTTAATGAGGCTATATTACTAGTTGGAATAATTAGCTGGAGCACTTAGTCGCGCAGTCTTTCTTGGCGTCACATGCTTTTTTGCAGTCAGCCTTGGACTTTGAGCATTTTGTAGCACAGCTGGCTTTGCATTTTCCGCAGCATTTCTTCGGTGCAAGAGTTGCACAAGAACTCAGTGCGAAAGCGCTGACAGCCAGAACGGACATGGTGGACAATTGAATTACTTTTTTCATCGGATTGTGTTTGGTAGTTGTTGCGTTTATTTAAGTATAACGACAGGTATTTTGTCATCTCGGATACAAGCATCATTGCTGATATCCATAGTAGGAGCTTAATAGGTGATTTTTATTCCGCCACATTTTTCTGCGAGAAATATATCAAGCTCCTCCGGCCGTGACAAATAGGACAAAAAACTTTCTCCCATCTCTGCCGCATTGCTCTTGCCCCCTCGCCCGCATCGCCTAGTATTCCCTGCGCCAGTCCCTTTCCACGCCACTATGAACCGCGTCTTTGTCGAAAAACAGCCCGAATTTAATGCCCAGGCCCGCGAACTCCTGCACGATCTCCGCGAGAACTTAAACCTCCACCAGCTTGAACACGTCAGAGT
>JARFPV010000174.1 GCA_029288115.1 Akkermansiaceae bacterium
GCAGCAGGCCGAGGTATACACCGAGCTCGCCAAAGGGGTAAAACCCAAGCAGGCGATCATCCGGACACTTGATGCGGGTGGCGACAAAATACCTGCCGAGCCGCTCTCACACACGGAGCCAAACCCCTTCCTCGGATGGCGAGGCGTCCGTGTTTCTTTAACACGCAAAGCCCTATTCAAGGAACAACTCAAAGCGATCCTTCGAGCAAGCGCGCACGGCAAACTAGGCGTTATGTTCCCCATGATTTCAGGTCTGCGTGAAACACTTGAAGCCAAGGAAGTGCTAAAAACCGCCATGGATGAACTGGACAAAGATGGCGTTCCATTTGATGCCGACATCGAAGTCGGTGTAATGATTGAGATCCCGTCAGCCGCCATGATGGCACGAGAGATTGCCAGCGAGGTCGATTTCCTCTCTATCGGAACCAATGATCTGATCCAATACACTGTCGCTGTTGACCGTGTTAACCCATACGTCGCACACCTCTACAAGCCAACCCATCCCGCTGTGATGCGACTCATGGACATGACGGTGAAAGCGGCAAAAGACGCTGGTATCTGGATTGGTGTTTGCGGGGAAATGGCAGCTGATCTTTCCATGATTCCCCTGCTCGTTGGGATGGGCGTGGACGAGCTTTCTGTGGGATCGCACAACCTTCCCAGTATTAAAAAAGCGGTGCGTTCTCTCAATCAGACGGATTGCGATGAAATGATGGCCGAGGTGCTAAAAGCACGCTCCAGCCCAGAAATTTCCTCACTTGCGGAAACCATGGCGCAGAAATGCTACCCTGAGCTGCTTGATTAGGCTCGGTGACCTGCGAACATTTTATTTGCCGTTCCTTACGGCAGGCTGCATAATGATAGTTGTGATGATGAGGGTCCTAATGATCTTGTTTCTGCCGCTTTCTGCGATTGCAAAGGAGCACCTGCCACTGTCAACCACCTTCAAAGGACAGGAAAAATTCCAGCAAATTGCTCGCAAGGCCATTAAACATCAATGGCACAAGTTGCCGATGGGAAGCCGTATCGTCAATATCGCCAAAGAGCTCGAGGGCATTCCCTACAAGTCCTACACTCTGGAAATCCACAATCACGTGGAAAGCCCGTCTGTCAATTTTCATGGATTGGACTGTTGGACATTTTTTGAAACCTGCATGGCCTTCTCACGGATGCTCAATACTCCCAAAGCGTCTTACACACCCCATGACCTGCTTCGTCAAATCGAATGGACACGCTACCGCCATGGTCGCTGCAATGGCAATTACCTTGATCGCATTCATTACCTAGCCGAGTGGTACGTTGATAATCACAAGCGCGGGAACATATACGACCTCACACGCAAATTCCCATCCGTCCGCATGTACAACAAATGCCAGGAAATGACCATCCTCTGGAAAAGCTATCGCTACCTGAAACATAATCCAAAATTACGTGTCAGCATGGCAAAACATGAAGCTAGACTAACACGAATGCCGGTATACATGGTTCCCAAACACAAAGTCGGCGGCATCGAGAGAAACTTGAAAAACGGCGACATCATCGGCATCGCCAGTCATCGCGATGGTGGCTATTGCTCGCACGTCGGCATTGTAATCAAGGACTCGAAGGGCCGGTCTCGATTTATGCATGCCTCAAGCACCCACAAGAAAGTCATTATCGACAGCACGGTCTCGGGCTATTTGAACCAGTATAAAAAGCACGCGGGAATACTCGTGGCCCGCCCGAGGTAAGGTGTTCGTTTCATTTACAGCCTACGGCGGCGGAACAGAACGATTCCCGATGAGACCAGCAATAGTGAACAAACGCCCGGCTCTGGAATAAGGTGAATGAACTGGTCACTGTATTCGGAAAGGTCGGCTGCGTAAGTGAATGCAGTGTAATACGCCCATTGATTCGATGCGCCGTCATACGTGGGGCCACCAACAGCATTTATAATGCCCGCGAGCTTCCATTCGCCTCCATCTTTCCAAAAAACAGCACCGCCCGAGTCTCCTGCCACCGCCTGAGCCTCATGAGTCATTCCCGCCTCATCAAATTGTGTATAGAGGGATAGCACATCCCCATGTGTGCCCAGATTGATCGTTTGAGTCCCCGCCATTTCATTATCGCCCCACCGGATCGTTCTTACACTAGATGTGTCATACCCTTCAGCCTCGGCCTCGGCTTCGATCAAAGTTTCAGTCCAAGTATCCGGATCTGTTCCCGTGTTAATATCCCACATGGTTTCACCAATCTCCCTCGTGCGTCCTCGTCCAATCATCACAAAGTCGTCACCCACGCTTGGTGCTGAAGTGGTCACACTGAGGGAAGGAAGACCAGGATCCGAAGCCAATCTAAAAATGATCAGATCCGTCTTGGCGCTCAACCCCATTCCCATGGGGTTATCGAGTCTTACAGTAGTTCCTCCTTCTGCCGCGTAAGATGATCCCCCGAAATTCACACTTCCGGCACCGACATGATTGGCTGTAATCACATAACGATTCCCAAGATAGACTGCCGTGGCAGATCCTCTGACTCCGACATTAGCGAATCCCGGATCATCCACTGGAGCCGATGTGTTACCAGAGCCGTCCCCACTTGCTATCACCACCCCCCAGGACAACCCCATACAGAATAGCTGAATAGAGAGAATTGCCATCCATGTGGCAACAGCTGTTCGACTTTTTTCCACTCATTCAGCCTACAGTGTAATTACAAGCAGTCAAAACAATTCTGCTACAAAAATCCGGCATTACCCCGATTTCAAGAGATTGAGTTGATGACTTGAGCTGCAGCCAGGCGCGCATCCTTATCCGCGCCGAGCAAGGTATCCAATTCATCAGCACTTCGAACCTGATGCCCATCCATCACTTTTTCCACAGTTTTCCAAATCTCAGTATACCCGATTTTGCCAGCACAGAATGCATCTACGGCCACCTCGTTGGCTGCGTTGTAGACTGCGGGTAACGTACCTCCTGTCTGCCCTGCCCTGCGTGCAAGGTTCAGCGCTGGGAAATCGTCGTACCTCGGTGCTTCAAATTCCAATTTCGCCAGTTCTGCAAAATCCAGTGGCTTGAGGTCACCTCTTAATCTCTCAGGCCAGGTTACCGCGTATTGAATCGGAAAACACATGTCGGTATGACTCAGCTGGGCGAGTACACTTCCGTCTATAAACTCCACCATTGAATGCACAATACTCTGCGGGTGCACAATCACATCGATGCGTTCCATTTCGATGCCAAACAACCAGCGGGCCTCAATCATTTCCAGCCCCTTGTTGAATAAGGTCGACGAATCAATCGTGATTTTTCGCCCCATATCCCACGTCGGATGATTCAGCGCCTGCTCCAGCGTCACATTTCCAAGATCAGCAGCGGGCGTTTGCCGAAACGGCCCCCCCGAAGCAGTCAGAATGAGTCGGGAGACTTCGTCAGATCCACCTTGGTGGCCTTCCAGGCATTGAAAAATCGCGTTATGTTCGCTGTCTACGGGGAGGACGCTCACGCCTTTTTGAGCAGCCGCGCCCATCACCAGTTCACCTGCCATGACGAGAATTTCCTTACTCGCGACGGCAAGGTCTTTTCCTGCATCGATCGCTGCAAGCGCCGGCTGGAGCCCGGCAACACCCACAATGGCAATCAACACCATATCGGCCTCGGCAAGAGTAGCAATTTCTAACAAACCATCTGCACCAAGATGGATATTCACATCCGACGGAAGTTTCTCACGCAACTCCGACTCCTTGCTGGAATCGTAGAGCCCCACATGCTTGACCCCGGTCTGGATTGCCTGCTGCGCCAGAGCGGACAATTCCGCGATTCCCAGCTGCAACAGGAACGGGTGCTCGACAGCAACGAC
>JARFPV010000095.1 GCA_029288115.1 Akkermansiaceae bacterium
CACGCCCACTCCTACTTCCCCACCTACCTCTACAGCAACGAGCAGGCCGTGGCCCTGCCCGGCAACAACGGCCGAGATGTTGGCAAAACCTACGCCCAGGAAGTCATCCAGCGCGACATGATCCGCTGGCTCAAAAAACACGGCAAGGACCCCTTCTTCCTCTTCTACGCCATCACCCTGCCCCACGGCCGACACGAGATCGATGACTTCGGCATCTACAAGGACAAACCCTGGTCGAACAAAGAAAAAGCCTACGCCGCACAGGTCACGCGCATCGATTCAGACGTCAAGGAACTGGTAGATACGCTCAAGGAACTCGGTGTGGACAAAAACACCCTCATCGTCTTTGGCGGCGACAATGGGTCCTCTTTCAATCCCAAGAGTGATATCGGCAAACGCTTCAACCAAACCATGGACGGCAAGCTACGTGGTTACAAACGCGGGATGTATGAAGGCGCTCTACGCCAGGCGTCCTTCGCCTGGTGGCCCGGCACGGTACCCGCAGGTCGTGTCACCAACGAGCCGTGGGCCTACTGGGATCTCATGCCCACTTTCGCCGAGATGACAGGCGTCAAACCGCCCAAGGGTTACAAGACCGACGGCCACTCGCTACTCTCCTTCCTCAAAGGCGGCAAGGCACCCAAACGCGATTATTTTTACTGGGAGCTTCATCATAGCGGTGGCGCCGTTCGGGCTGCCCGCTGGGACGACTGGAAAGCGGTCATGCCCAAACCCATGGCCAAGATCGAAATCTACGACCTGTCCAAGGATGTCTCCGAATCCAATAACCTCGCAGAGGCGCGACCCGAATTGGTCAAGAAAGCCAAGGAAATCTTCAAGGATGCCCATGAGCCTCACCCGGTCTGGCTTCTCAACCGCACCAGCGATATCAAGGAAAACGCCCGACGCAAATCCTGGCCCGTGAAACGCAAGCGCGATAATGAGGGTTATGTTCCTGAGGGCGCAATTCCCCTGAGTGAGCTCTACAAGTAACTGCTGTAGCAAGCTAACACTCAAACACCTTGATATGCCCATCTCCATAAGACCTGTACTGTTAAACAGCCTCGTAATCGCATGTTCGATCGCCGCGACCAGCGCTGGAGAACTCGTTAAGGTAAACCAACAGCATACCATCAATCACATCACCTTCGGGTCCTGTCTGAAAAACCCGGGCGGTGGCGCTATCATGGATCAGGTGGCAAAACTACAGCCCGATCTGTTCGTCTGGCTCGGCGACAACATCTACGTCGATACCAACAACAAGCCGCAACGCTTCGATGAGCTGTACACCAAACTGGGCAACAATCCTCATTTCAAAAAGCTCAGGAGCACATGCCCCAATCTCGCCATCTGGGATGATCACGACTACGGCAATAACAACAGGGATCAGTCATATCCACTGAAGGCGGAAGCCAAAAAAGCCTTTGCCAAGTTTTGGCAAATTCCAGACGGCTCACCGATCTGGAAACGGAAGGGAATTTACCGAGCCCACGAATACGGCCCTGCTGACAAGAGGGTGCAGGTGATTTTGTTAGATGGCCGCTGGAATCTCGACAAAAAGAACACCAACAAGAAGGATAGCTATCTCGGTGCCGAACAATGGGCTTGGCTGGAAAAAGTCCTCGTGCGCCCAGCAAAAGTGCGCGTGATATGCTCAGGTGTCCAGGTGGTCAAAATCAACACGATGGATCGCGGCTGGGAGATGTGGGGTCGACACCCCACAGAGCGGACGAGACTCTTCGAGCTCATCAAACGCCACAAGGTCAATGGCGTGGTCTTCATCAGTGGTGACATGCATGTGGCCGAAATTTTCCGCACCACAAAAACCGCCTACCCACTCTACGATGTGACTGCCAGCGGCATGGATATCGCACACCCACATTCGGGAAATTTTCTAACAAAAGAAGCCGATTTTAAACCAGTCGGTCCACCCCTGCTTGATAAGAACTTTGGCGGCATCCAAATCGAATGGGGAGACAATCCCCAACTCACACTCGAGCTACGCAATAGCGAAGGCAAGCGATTCCACAGCCACAACGTGCCATTGTCTGCACTTCGCTTTTAAATACTTTAGGCCATTGCCGTTTGAGGAATGGCGCGTGTTAGCACATGCACGAATTCTATAGCTGACCATGTGAGACTGTCAGAGTCAGTCTGGCCGATAGGCGTTCGCCTCATCTCCGAATCCCGCTGCATCGGCGGCTTGCATCACTTTTGGCATGAGAGCTTTGGTTTTTCTATCCCATCCCCGACGGAGCATTTGCTTGAGGCTTTGATCACGCAAACTATCGCTCTGAATGTCGGCGATCCAAGTCATGGATTCTGACCACTGTTTCTGCTGGGAAAAGCGTCGGGCCATGACCTGTTCTGCGAGGTCGCGGGTTGGCCCGTCAGCTTGTTGAAAAAGCCACCTATCCGCCTTATCCACATCGGAACCGGCAAGTTGCTCGACAACGTTTGACAGGCGCCTTGATTCTCCATTCGAATGCTGCATCTCCTGTTTCATATACCACTGAATGCCGGCATCCTCGTCTTCGGACATGAGCG
>JARFPV010000251.1 GCA_029288115.1 Akkermansiaceae bacterium
CAGCATGCACCGTGCTGCCGACGAAAAGCCCAGCCATCATAACGAGCCAAAGCCATATCCTCATTTGCCTATTCGTTTTCATGATCAGTCGGTTGCCATGCGTGGTTAATAGATTTCAAGCACGCAAAACGAAACTGCACACAATCCTCACTGGCGTCAATCTCATCCCCTGTTTCATCAGGATAAAAAACACCCTCCTCCCATGCTGAGGGGAGAAGGGTGTGGTAAAAAAGAATTTGTTACTCGCCCGGTTATGGGTTCTCAGGAGCGGCTGGAGCTTCAGGTGCGGCAGGCGCATCCTTGTTGAGTTCAGTGAGCAAAGCGGCAGTGATGTCTGTAGCGTCCTTCGTGTAGAGCAAGAACGGCACCTGGTTCGCACTCAGGCCAGACTTATCGAGCACGAAGTCGAAGTCCTCTTTTTTCGAGTGATCAACAATGCGTTTGCGGATCTCTTCAAGAATACCCTGCATACTTGCCTGTTTCTTGAGTTCAAGAGCGCGGGTGCGGCGGCCGAGAAACTCACGACGTTCACGGTCCATTGCCTTCGCTTCGTCGAGCTTAAGCTGAAACTCCTTGGACTTCTCACGCTTGACGCTGTCGCTGAGTGTGGGGTCTTCGATCTTTTTCTTCAGCACCTGAAGTTCTTCCTCCAGCTTGCGGATACCGGCAAGACGCTCGTTGTTTTCCTTCTGGATGCGTGCAAATTCCTCACTGAACTTCTGCTGCTCCTCGGTGGTGCGGTGATACTCCTTGAAGAGCTTCTGCATGTCCACTGTAGCGATTTTGAGGCGCTGTGCACTGGCTGTTCCCACTGAAATCACGGCAAAGGCGCAAAGAACGAGGGAAAGTTGAATGTATTTTTTCATAGTAGATTACTGGATATTTCTGGTGGTATTCGGGGAGCACAGCGATACCGTGCACAGGGTCAAGCTGCACAGTTTCGCGCAGCGCGTCAATACCTATCCCCCGTCAATCTCGTGAAAATCATCACCACCACAAAAGCACTCATTGAGGAAATTAAAGCATCAACAAGCAAGGGACCGTCTGCTCTTGTCCCTACGATGGGCGCACTGCACCAAGGCCATCTAGAATTGGTCCGCCACGCACGCAAATCCTCAGGCACAAATGGCCGCGTAATTGTCAGCCTGTTTGTGAACCCTACCCAGTTCGATCGCGCTGAGGATCTTGAGAATTACCCGCGCACCATGGACGAGGATTTGGATCTATGCCAAACCGAGGGTGTGGACATCGTTTTCGCCCCGGATCCAGGTGCAATGTATTGTCAGGACCACTCGGTCACTGTGACCGAGGATTCCCTGGCTGAGCGACTTTGCGGCGCGACGCGGCCCGGACATTTTGATGGTGTCTGCACCGTTGTGTTAAAACTTTTCAACCTCTGTGCCGCGGATATTGCAGTTTTTGGGAAAAAAGACTACCAACAACTCGCTATCGTTCGTCGCATGGTGAGAGATCTAAACGTGCCGGTTCGCGTCGAAGGAGTGGAGACGGTTCGCGAAGACAGCGGGCTGGCACTATCGTCTCGCAATGCTCGACTTACCCAAAACCAGCATGCAGATGCCCCGCGAATTAGACGGGCACTTTTGGCGGCAAAAAATTCTCACTCCCGAGGAGAAACATCAGTTGATGAACTACTTCATATCGCTCGCAAAGAGATCGAGTCTTCTGATGCGGGTGCACGCATCGACTATTTGGAGCTGCTCGACGCCGAATCACTACAGCCGATCAGCCAAGTCTCTCATCCCGCCGTGATGGCGACTGCTGTATTCTATGGCAATGTGCGATTGATCGACAACATCGAGATGGGTTAGATTGTCTCCCAAGCCTGCCAGAACGCCTTGGTCTGCCCGGCATCTGGGATGACTTCAACGACGGTTGTCTGATCTTCTGGTTCAAAATCAAATCCCTCCATGCCGCGGACGCATACGTAGTTCATACCCCACATCGATGCCCAATCACGAAAACTGTGCGTGTGCGTATTCACAACCAGATCGCTGGTCTCCCGGTTCAGATTCTGCACCGCCGGCAGCCGTTCAAAAATCTTCCCTCCCCCGTTGTTAATCACCACAAGCATCCTGCCCCGACACTCCACTTGTCCTAACAGCGCCGGCGCGGAAAGATCATAAAGAGCTGTCAGGTCACCGAACACTCCCCATGCGTCTTCCGCATTTGCAGTCGCCCCAAGCCAACTGGCGATTTGACCATCGATTCCGTTGGCTCCGCGATTCGCACGCACCAATTCATATGGCACATCAAGTTGGGCAAAATCATTCCATTCACGGATGGGAAGACTATTGCCAAGGTAGAGGCTCGTGCCCATGGTTGCCATCACTGAGAGGGTGCGCACCATTCCCGGTTCACTTTCCGGGAACGATTCTAACAACTCCGTGATTTTCCCACCAGGACGTTTGGCTATCTTCAGATAATCTTGGCTATCACCCGCATGACTCACGTTTCCCAGCGCTCGAACCAGACGTGATACATTTCCCGTAATGACTTTGCTCGTGCGAGCCAGGCCTGCGAAACCAGTGCGACTCAACGACACGACATTGACATCCGTCATCTCCTCCAGATCGCGCCAGAATCGCCCGACCGGAACCTCACCAATGCGTAACACATTGGCTGGTGGCTGATTTTTCAGGATCCGGTCGCCATCTTGAATCACCAGTTTTCCAAGCACTTCACGCAAGCCGCTGGTGCTGTCCGCCAGCACTGGAACACCAAGATCGCGCAAGAAATGCCAAACTTCCTCCCGGTCCTCAGGTTCAAGGCCACCGAGCATTACGACCAGACCACGCCAAGCGTCAGCAATCACCTCAATAGCCGGGCGCATATCGATGTCTTGTCGTGCTTGCTCCACTGCGGCAATGCGGACTTTAGAAAGTCGTGGATTGTCAGAGAGTGAGCCAAGATCACTTTCCTCAACACAGATGTTCAGGTGCCATGGATTCACACCATCCCAGCCGGCTAACAAATCAATCACATCACTCCAGCTAACATCCTCACTGCCTGAGACGTAATTTCCATAAATACCAACCTGCTCGATGGCTTGGGGGGCGCCACTTCCTCTGAATTCCGCAGGGCGATCCGCCGAAATCACGACCAATGGTCGCCTCTGGTAATGTGCCTCGATCACTGCGGGTAGAAGCTCTGCAACTGCCGTGCCTGAGGTGGTCACCACCGCGCATGCCGCACCGGATGCCACGGTTCTGCCAAGCGCAAAGAATCCCGCAGCACGCTCCTCAAAATGGTTCCACACTTTGAGTTCTCCCGTGTCACCAGACTGTTCCAACTCACAGAGTGCAGCCACCAGCGGCATGTTCCGAGCACCGGCGCAGACCACATACTCACGGATACCAGCAGCTGCGCATGCGCTGGCAATATCATAAATCCATCCTCGGCTCGACACGCTGATGAGACTGGAGAAACACGGGATAAGAAGCAAGATCAATGACCGAGCTGTAGCTCGAAACACGCACCTTCGTCGCTGTCGACGATTCGAAGATCACCACCCAAGGCACGGGCTAATCGCCTGGAAAGCGCAAGACCTAAACCCACGCCGGGTTTCGTGTGAGCTGCCTCTTGCGCAGACTTGTGAAAAGCTCGAAACAGCCTCTTTCGTTCTCCAACCAACACACCTCTTCCTTGGTCGCACACCTGGAAAACAATCTGCTTGCCTCGCGCGAGAGAGCGCAAAGTAATGATGTTTCCACAACCCTCTCCGCTCGCATACTTGCTCGCGTTATCCACAAGGTTAAAAATGATCTGCTCCACGGCCGTGGTATCAACTTCCACCGTGAGCCGTGCAAGTTCCTCGGGAACTTCACAGCGCAGCTCCATCCCGACTTCTTCAGCACGTTTCCTGAGCCGCTCACACATCCTGTCGATGAGTGCACCCACCTCCACTTTCTCAACACGTGCACGTGCGCTACCTCTCTCGATACGGGAGTATGCGAGCACATTTTCAACCAGGTGTGTTAGACGTGCCGACTCCTTACGCAGAGTGTCGAGGTAAGTTTGTTTTTTGTCTTCATCACGCACCATTCCCTCGGCAAGCAAATCCGAATAAAGGCTGAATGTTGTCAGGGGTGTGCGAAGCTCGTGGGTTACTGAAGAAACGAAGGATGCCCGGCGTTCACTCAGCTTGACCACCCCTCGAAGAAGGATCATGGCGGCAAGCGCGGCAAGCACCGCGCCTACCCATGCTACGGCGAGCGTTTTACGCATCGGCGTCCAACCGCCGGGAGCTGCCACAGCAACCTCGCCAGGCAGTAACCGCCATGGCAGGGCTGCCAGAACCATGGGGTCATTAGCATTTGGATCAGGCACTTCACCCAATAGAATTTTAACACCCTGCTGAACTGGCTCCAGCTGTGCCTCTGGCAACAAGTCACGGATGCTTTTTATCAGTTCGTTACGAATACTTTCAGCATCAAGCCACACGCCTTGCACACGCTTGCCCTGTGAATCCTGCACCTGCCGCACAAGCATCAACTCGTTTCCGATCCAAACCGGATGCAGCGGTGATTGGTATGCGCCTTCCACTACGTCTTGACCTGCCTTGAGTGCACGCTGAAGCACGGAGTCACCAGCTGTTGAGTCTAACATCTGCTTCTTGTCTCGCGATACCTGATCCTCCTTGGTAACCGGGGGTTTGGGTGACGCAGGTGATGGATTCTCTTTGTTTGCCGCCTGGGAAGAACCTTTCGCCTGATCCTGATCCCACGACTTACTATTTCCGTAGCGGTTCACCACGGATTTCTGCACAATTTCCTTTCGCTTGGCTTTTTCAGTGGCGTTGTAATTCACTTGGTAATCCTTCATGCCGCGCACCTTCGCCTGAGGGTTTGCAATTCGCTGTTGTTTCACAGTTTCCATCTGTTCCTGAACCTCTGGAGACGGAAGGTCTAGTATTTCTTCCCCGGTTCCGAAACGGGATGCCACCGCAGAAATCACACCCAGGTTATTGTCCTCGAGATCAATCTGAACGTTACGCTTCGCCTTCCATCCTGAAAAAGTAGCGTCCTCATAAATAAGGTTCTTCAGACTCTGAAAATTATCCTTATTCATTGCCGAAAGCTTCACCCCCTGCTGCACCGGCAACAGGTCATTACTCCATTCGTTTTTCACTCCATCCCAGCCGTTCACCTGCGGTGTGCTGAGGTTTCCTTGATCGATCTGGAAGTGCAATTTCACATTCTCGGGAATCTCTACATTCAAGGGAGTAAGACGGTTTGCCCGTTGCATATCCACATCACGGAAATGCCACGCAGGACGATTGTTTTCCTCCGCCAAGATTCCAGCCGCATAGGTATCCATCCGCCAGAGCGCGATACGGATACGTCCTTCCAACTCAGCCTTCGCCTCAGCCTGAGCGGTCTCCTTTTCCAGCCCGAGCGTGTGACGTGTAATCACACCCATCGCTCCGAATACCAGTAAGGCAATCAGTCCGGAAACAAACCATATGACCCAAGGTCGATTCATCAATTTACCATTTAGATTTTACTATCATCCTACCATGTAGCCTTTCCCGCGCACGGTGACCACGACGTTTGTACCTTTATCGCCTAGCTTCTCACGCAGATGTGCGACGTGCATGTCGATCGTGCGAGTCTCAATATTTTTCGGATCGATACGCCAGACTTGTTGTAGCAATTCCTCGCGCGCAACGGCACGACCTTTGTTTGATATGAGGTACTTCAGCAAATCACCTTCACGCTCGGATAGCTCCTTACGGTCGCCATCGGCAAGCTGGATCTCCCTACGTGAGAAGTCCACCTCGCCTCCGTCATATTGAAAACTATTGTCACCCACCGTGCGCTCACTGCTTCGGCGTAACACAGCATCCACACGTGCCAGGAGTTCGCGCACGCTGAATGGCTTCACCACGTAATCGTCCGCACCCATTGTAAGACCCTTCACCCGGTCGGCTTCCTCTCCTCGGGCCGATAAGATAATGACCGGCTGCCCCGGGCGCTCCTTGCGCAGAGCCTCGAGCACTTCAAACCCACTATAATGGGGCATAACCAGATCAAGCAGGAGAAGCTGGTAGGATGCTCGCAAGGCCTTCTCCATACCCTCACGACCGTCCGCAGCCGAGATCACTTCATAACCAGCGAAGCTCAGAGCATCTACAACGCCCTGACGCACTGCATTATCGTCTTCAACGACTAGTATGACTGGATTTTCTTTCATAACGAATTCGATTTCTTATCACCAATTCGGTGGGCTTATCACCAATTCGGTGGGAAAATACCATCCTGCCGACGATTTGTCTGTAAACATTGTGTAAATGGGCACCAAAGGCACAGATGTAAGATACAAGACTACAAAACAGAAGATAGAAGACGCTCGAATCACGAGACAAACAAACCAGAGACGAGCTATACTGCGTGTAGAACCACCGAGCTGCCATCTGGA
>JARFPV010000269.1 GCA_029288115.1 Akkermansiaceae bacterium
ATTTGGATTCAAGTCTCGTGGGCTCGGAGATGTGTATAAGAGACAGACCTAATTCGATCCTTCTAATCGTCTGAACTGAATCACTGCTAAACCCGTCTATTTTGACAGAAAAGACACAGACTAGTTTCCTCTTCAATTATTTCTCTACTCTGATACACCTCGCACCAAGCCGAATTACTACTACCCATGAACCGTAGCGCATCCCTCCTCCTCACAATCACTGTTGGCATCTCGCTGGCTTCCATTTCCCAAGCCCGTGAAGTCACCGGCATCGCAGCCAAAGTCAACGGCAAGGTGATCACGACTAATGAAGTCAATTACCACCTGATCCCATACCGCGAGCAACTCAACGCACAAATGCCGCGGAAAAACTCACAGTATTACAGCCTGATTAAAAAAGCGCGCAACGAGATTCTAGACAGCCTGATCGAGCGCGAGTTAATCCTTTCCGAGTTCCGTGATAACATCAAAGGCAGTATCCCATCTCATGCCATTGATGAGGAAATCAAGCGCCAGATCCGCGAACTCTATAACAACAACCGGAACGAATTCAATAAGGCGTTAAAAACATCCGGCATCTCGATGCAACAGCACCGCCGTGAGACAGAAAAAAAACTCATCGTCCAAGCGATGCGCGCACAGCAGTTCAAGCACGCTGTCCCTCCACTCCCGAATGAAGTAAAATCTGAGTACTATAAACATAGCCGCAAAATGCGCGACATCACGGGTGATGCCATGGAGTATCACAAAATCTACATCCCCAAGGGCGACCCTACCAACCCGTTAATTACCGCCAAGACACAGCTTCAGCTCGCAGAGCGACTCGTCAGCGAACTGAAAAAGGGAGCTGATTTTGAAGCTATCGCCAAGGAACACTCAAAGGACGCTTGGGCTGCGGAGGGCGGCAAGGTTGAAAAAACCAAACGCACCGATCTCTCACCTGCATTCGCCGCCATCATGATGGAAACCCCAGAGGGAAAAATTCTTGGGCCTCTTGAAGACGGACGTGGCTTCACCATCGTACGCCTCGACAAAAAATACTATGGCCCTACCCCGCCACTGAGTAAGGTCCGCAAGGTCATCGAAGGTCGTGTTCGTGCCCGCAAAAACAAAGCTAAGCATGATCGCTGGATGCAGCGACTTCGTCAAAATGCGATGATTGAAAAGAAAATCTGACCTCCTAACAATACACCCACTACATCGTATGGAGCAGACCAAGTCACTCTTTGACCTCAGTGGACAAGTCGCAGTCGTCATCGGCGGAACCGGCAACCTCTGCGGCAGTATGGGCATCGCACTCGCGCGTGCAGGTGCCGAGGTCGTGCTCGTAGGTCGCAACCCTGAGAACGCCATTGAGAAACTCGCCGCTATCGACGAGTTTGGGGGCAAATCTTGGTTCCACAAGGCAGACGTATCAAACCGGCAGGAAATTGACGACCTTCTCTCAGCGGTCCTGATCCGGTCAGGAAAGGTCGACGTGCTCGTCAATGGTGCGGGTGTAGGATCAGGCACGCCATTCCTTGAAATCACTGAAGAGGAACTCACCCGCTTGATGGACATTAACTTCAAGAGCGTGTTCCGCGCTTGCCAGATTTTTGGACAATTCTTCATCGACCACCACGAGCCGTGCAGCATTATCAATATGGGATCCATGGCAGGTGTCATGCCTGTTTCCGGTATCTTTGCCTATTCTGCAGCCAAGGCAGCGGTGCACAACCTGACCAAAAACCTCGCACGCGAGTGGGCGGAGCACGACATCCGTGTGAACACGCTCGTACCCGGATTTTTCCCATCTGCAGAAGCATCAAGGCAGGGCGACGAGACCCGCGCTCTGGAAATCCTCCGTCACACTCCGATGTCCCGCTTCGGCACAGCCGACGAGCTCACGGGAGCCACCCTCATGCTCGCATCAAACCAAGCGGGATCATTCATGACTGGCTCGGAAATCATCGTCGATGGCGGTTTTTCATCGATGACCATCTAGACAATTTCGAATTTCGAATTTCGAATTTTCAAAATTGATACTCTACATCCACATCCCGTTTTGCCATCGAATTTGCCCCTACTGTTCGTTTTATAAACACACGCCGGCAGACACAGACAAGCGCGCCTTCATCCGCGCTATTTTGCAGGAAGCCAACGTGGCGGCGACCTCCGGTCGCCTCGCCCAAATCACCACCCTCTACCTCGGCGGCGGCACTCCGTCGATGCTCTCCCCGAGCCACCTCACCGAGCTATTCGAAGGTCTCCACGATGCACTTCCGTTGGAAAACACCCACATCACTCTGGAAGCCAACCCCGCCACCTTCGGCAGCAGCAAGGCAGAGCTATTCAAATCCCTCGGCGTGAACCGAGTGTCGCTCGGCATTCAATCATTTACAC
>JARFPV010000099.1 GCA_029288115.1 Akkermansiaceae bacterium
TCCCCCCAGTATCCAAGAAACAGGACGTCAAAACACCAGCCCCGGCCGGTAGTGCCCACGTCATCATGGATCGCGAAAGAAGAAACTGGGATGAGCTCATCATGGGCCCACCCTCAAACCGAGACCTGGTCGATCGCAACACCAACAAAAAAACATTCTTCCGCGTGATCCCCGGATTCACCCAGACACACGCCAAGGGCGGTGACGAGGAGGGAGTCGCCGTCCGACTCAACGACGGCCAGGCCCCACGAGGCAGCAACGATATCTCACGCACTTTCTTTTTTGCCGACAAACAACAACCCGGCAGATTGGAACTCAACCTCAGGGAACAAACAGCCATCTCCCGCATCCACCTCTACTCAACCCACGGCAGCGATCGAGCACCACAGAATGTCGAAATCAACGCCACCGCCAACGAACACGCCGACCCCTCACTCGCGCCCAAAAAACTCACCCAAGGAGGATGGAAAAAAAACGCAGCCTACTCCACCCTCAAGCTTGGCGATGGCGGCAAACACGGCGCCGCCATCCTCGCCTCCAAGGGTAAGGACATCGGCACCTTCCACAAACTCCTCTTCATCTGCAAACCAAGCCACAGGAACAGCCGAATGCAGACGTTCTTCAACGAAATCGACGTCTATGGCACAGAAGGAGTCAAACCCAGACCCCTCAGACTGGCAGCCGACGAAAAGGGCAAAAACCTCACCGTCACCGTCCGCGGCACCGGCGTCTCACTCAAAGACAACGGCAACGGCACCCTCACCCTGCACATCCCCGCGAGTAAAAAACCCACCCGGTTCGCCATCGGTCACACCGCCGTCGAATCAAAATTCTTACCCCAGACACTCAAAGCCCTCGCAACCGCCACCCCCGCCCCACGCGAACTCGACTCCCTGACCAAGGGCGGACCCACCGTCTATCCACAGACCGTCACCGTTAAATCCGAGCTCGCCACCGGCGAGGACACCTGGCTCGTCGACCAAATCGGCCTCCCAGTCGATAACCCATGGAAATCTAACATCCGAGCAGGCGGCTTCGATTTTTTCTCCGATGGCGACTCCGCTGCCATCAGCACCTGGAACGGCGACGTCTGGATTGTCCACGGACTGAAAGGCGATTGGAAAGAGGTGAAGTGGCGACGCTTCGCCACCGGACTGTTCGAAACCCTCGGACTGAAAATCGTCGACGACGTCATCTACGTGCACGGCCGCGACCAAATCACCCGCCTACACGATCAAAACAACGATGGCGAGGCCGATTGGTACGAATGTTTCAACAACGATGTCCTCATCACCAAAAATTTCCACGAGTTCGCCTTCGGATTGCAAACCGACAAGGAAGGCAACTTCTACATCACCAAAGGAGCCCCCGTCCTAGGCGGTGGCCGCGGATTCGATAAAATCCTGCCTCACAACGGCACCGTCATCCGCATCTCCAAATACGGCAAAAACCTCGAGGTCCTCGCCACCGGCGTGCGCGCCCCAGGCGGCATCGGCGTCGGCCCTAACGGCGAAATCACCACCGGAGAAAACGAAGGCACATGGCAACCATGCTGCAAACTGAACTACTTCACCGGCAAAGATAAATTCCTCGGCGTGGAAGACGCCGCCCACCACCTCAAGGGACAAAAACTCCACCTGCCACTCTGCTACTTCCCCATGCGCATCGATAACTCAGGCGGCGGCCAGGTCTGGACCCCCGAACCCGCAAAATGGGGACTCCGCCCACACGAGCTTATCCACCTCTCGTACGGAAAAAGCACCCTCTACCGCGTGCTCAAGGAGGAAGTCGACGGCACCCCACAGGGAGGCGTCGTCCGCATCCCCGTGAAACTGAAATCCTCCGCCATGCGCGCACGCTTCCACCAAGACGGCTCAATGTACGTGCTCGGATACCGCGGCTGGCAAACCAACGCCGCCACCCCACAGGCATTCCACCGCATCCGCTACAACAACCAACCCGTCACCATCCCGGATCAACTCAAGGCCACCGACAAAGGCCTCTACATCCGCTTCGAAAAAGAACTCGATGCCTCATCCGTCGCCGACAAATTCAACTTCAAAGTCGAACGCTGGAAATACATGCGCACCAAACAATACGGCTCCGGCGAGTTCTCCATCGATAACCCGGACCTCGAAGCCGAGAAACAAGCCCACCTTCAAGAATCCAAAAAACAGCGCCCCAAACACGACCAAGTAGAAATCGCACGCAGCACCCTGCTGCCCGATAAAAAAACCCTCTTCCTGCACATCCCCAGCATGAAACCCGCCGAACAAATGAGCATCGTCTACAAGCTCAAGTTCGCCGATCAGTCAGCCGCCGAAGGCGAAATCGTCAACACCGTACACAAGATGGGACCACACACTGACTCCAGTGTGTTAGGCAACATCCAAAACGAAACGGCCAACACCGATAAACTCCAGCCCGGCCTGATCCAGAAAATCACCGTCGACGGAAAATCAGACCACCGCGTCAGCCGCATCCCCGCACTCTCCGTCGGTGCCGGCGAAGCCGCCTCCGACATGCTCAAGCCCGGCCAGTTCACCTCCGAGTGGTCCGGCGTGCTGAAAATCGACGCCCGCACATCGCCCCAGTTTTCTCTCCATGGCAGAGGCACCGCTACCCTCTCGATCAACGGCAAAGAAATCATCAAAGTCTCCGGCGACGAAACTACCTTCGCCAAGACCCTCTCGAACGCAATCCAACTCGACCCAGGCAATCACGCCTTCTCACTGAAATACAAAAGCGACACCGCAGTCGGGCAAGTCCGCGTGTTGTGGCAAACCGACACCGCACCACTGCACAGTATCCCCCCCACCCAGTTCGCACACAAAACGCACGCCGATTTATCAAAGGCACTCGCCGTAAGACATGGACGCGACCTCCTGCTCGAGCAGAAATGTACATCCTGCCACACCGCCTCCAATAAAACCAACCTTCCAGACCTGCTCGAAAAAGGCCCCGACATGAAAGGCATCGGCTCACGAATGAACCCCACTTGGATCGCTCAATGGCTCGCCAATCCACACACCCTGAAACCAGGCACCACCATGCCAGCCTTCGTAGACGCCTCCACCGATCAAGGACGCCAGGACGCCGCCGATATGGCCGCCTACCTCGCCACCCTCACAGAGCCTGACGCAGTCAAGAGCGAGAAAACTAAACCCCACGCCCAACAAATCAAACTCGGCGGCGGAAAATTCCACATGCTCGGATGCGTCGCCTGCCACAGCCTGCCAGGCAGTACCTTGAAAGAAGGTAACTCCCGCACACCACTGAACAACATCAGCGCAAAATTCACCCACGAAACACTGGCGAAATACCTGCGCAAACCGGACAAGCACTACCCCGCCTCCAAGATGCCCGACTTCCAACTCAGCAAAGAGGAAACCACCCAGCTGACCGCATTTCTCATGCACGCCTCCAAAGGCAAAGGCAGCAAAGCCACAGCCCTACCCAAAGGCGACGCCACCCGCGGCAAACAACTCGTCACCTTACACAACTGCGCCGCCTGCCACAACGACCTGGATGCCATCCCAACAAAACTCGCCGACTTCAACACCATCCTCGGCACCAACTGGAACCAGAAAGGATGCGTCTCAGAGAAGCCATCCGCCAAATCACCACGCTTCAACCTGACTTCCCAAGAACGCAAACTGCTCGAGCAGTTCCGCTCCGCAAAAGGTAAACAGGCACCGCAGGCACTCGCACACACATCCAGTCACGATTACACCGACCGACAGTTCAAGGCTCTCAATTGCATCGCCTGCCACGACCGCGACGAAACA
>JARFPV010000339.1 GCA_029288115.1 Akkermansiaceae bacterium
GTGTCTCCCTGATTCTCTGATTCTCAGCGACAAGTAGCAATTGGCTAAACCCATCTTGCCCCCCGCCTCGCTTTCCCCTAACAACAACGTATGGAATCCCACGAGGTCCTCAAGAATTCCTTCGAGAACACCAGCCCCAAAGCCGTGGCCGCGGAACTCGGGGTTTCGCTCTCGCTTGTCTACAAGTGGGCGCAAGAGCAGTCGGAATCCGGATCAGGAAGCCGTAACCCTCTTGATCGACTACTTGAGATCTACGAACACACAGGACACCTGGCACTCATCGAGTGGCTTTGTGAGCGTGCAGGAGGCTATTATGTCCAGAATCCACCAACAGTTTGTGACGGTTCATACGAAATGCTCCCTGCTACCAATGAGATTGTCGGCCAGTTTTCTGGTCTACTCGCACGCATTTCCCAAGCCGCGCTCGATCACTCAATCACCCCCGACGAGGCCGAGGAAATCCGCGAGTCCTGGGACAAGCTGAAAAGCTACGCCGAAGGTTTCGTCTGCTGTTGTGAGCAAGGCAACTTTGAACTCATGAAAGAGGAGGAGAGCAACCCCACTAAACCTCGCACGAGCCTTTACTAATCGCACGCAGCGAGTATAGACGGGGCACGCCGCCATGACTCGCTCTCAATACCGATTCGCTCGCAACCTTTTGTTCCGGCTCGATGCCGAAACCGCACACCACGTCTCGCTCGATGCCCTGAGGAAACTCGAAAGCCTACGTGTGCTCCGACTCATTTCCGGCAGCCCCCCCGTGGCAGAATCAGTCGAGTGCATGGGACTTACGTTTCCTAACAAAATCGGACTCGCTGCCGGTCTCGACAAGGAAGGCAACTGCATCGATGCATTAGGCAGGCTCGGATTCGGGCACGTAGAAATCGGCACCATCACTCCACGACCACAACCAGGCAACCCTCAGCCTCGTCTGTTCCGCATCATCGACAAGGAAGCAATCATCAACCGTATGGGTTTCAACAACCCAGGGGTTGAAACGGGAGCCCGCAACGTCGCGAAATCCTCCACTTTCCGCAAAAACGGCGGTGTTGTTGGATTCAATATTGGAAAAAACAAGGTTACTCCGAACGAGAGTGCCACCGACGACTACCTCACCTGCCTGCGCGGTGCTTGGGACGTTGCCGACTACATCACCGTCAATCTCTCGTCGCCTAACACCCCGGGGCTGCGCGATCTCCAAGCGGCTGATGAAACCGCCCGACTACTAGAGGCCCTCAAGTCCGAGCAGGAAAAGCTCACCAGTAAGAGTGGAAAAAGAGTTCCTATCACACTCAAGGTTGCCCCCGACCTTGAGCCTCAACACATCGAGGATCTCTCGAAGGTCTTTCTCGATGGAGGTCTTGATGGCCTTATCGCCACCAACACAACCATTTCCAGAACTGAAGTCGAAGGCTGCGACTTTGCCACCCAAGCCGGAGGTCTCTCCGGCGCTCCGGTCACCACCAAATCCACCGACGTCATCGCCGCCTTCCATAGCCACTTAGGCAGCAAGATCCCCATCATCGGTGTTGGTGGAATCATGACAGCCGAGGATGCTCAGGCTAAACTTAAAGCTGGTGCCACGCTGATCCAGCTCTACACCGGATTCATTTACCACGGACCTCCGCTGATCAGAGAGATATTGAAATCCGTTCGTTAGAAACACCTCCGAACAACAGCATCCCCCGCTACGCCGACAACGGACATATTCTTGTTGTCGATGCATTTAATTCTCCCTAGGGAGAATTCCTTCTATACAGACTATCTAGGAGTTGATAAGTCAGAGGTCTAGCTATTCATGACCAGCTATCCAATATCATGAAACTTGCAGCAACCATCGCGACATTCTTGTTGTCCTCTCTCCCAGGGGTAGTCTTTGCTGACGGCTATCCTTTTTGCCACGATACTCATGAGGTCCTCGGCGACAGCCTGCAACTAACTCTCTCCGAATCGCAAGTGCTCGAGGTTTCCTCCAATGGAATGCTTACCTTCACAAAACAGCAGCGCACACTTCTCAGGAAGTTTTACGCGAACATCCCAACGAAAATCCGTGTGATTTCCTCTACATTCAATGATGGTCTGGATACGCGGGAGCCCAATCCCGTGGATTGTATTTGGACTAGCCCAGCGCATGTAGGCATCACACTGGGTGAAAAAACTGATGCAGGCGGATGGACCTTCGAGACCGAGCCAGATTCCTGGCCGATGCTTCGGATTTCACCAGAAGGCGATATTTACAGTCGCGGAACGAAGATCACAAAGGACGCTGCGATTACCTTGATCCGTTCCGCAAAGAAAACCAACCGTTGCAATGAACCTCCTCATGTCGCAGTTACTCTACCCCCACCATACCGTGAACCCCACAAAGCCAAAATCAACGACGCGGTTAAGAAGCTTTTAAATGAGCTAATAGAAATCGGAAAATCACATAATGTGGTCGTCCATCGCTGTTGGTAACAACCCACAGCCGAAGACTCCCTGTCGGCCAAATGCAGGAGGACGCCAGCGTGAACGTAATAACCATATGCTTCCAAAACGAACCATCACTATGATCCTCTGGGTATCGCTTGTGGGAATCGTAACCGACTCCCTTGGGGCGGAGGTGGCCGGCAAAGCACCTGTCGTGGTTCACAAGGGACGCGGGGATGCTCAAGCCCGAGTGTCACTCAAAGGCGACAGCATGTTCGTGGACGTGGTCAGCCCAAGTGGGATTGGTGATGTCAGACTCGAATTAAAATCCGGGAAGTGGCCCGAGAAGGTTGTGGTGCGGTTACAATACGCAGCGGGCAAACCCATCACTGTGCTTGAAGGGCATACGGCGATATTGGAAACGTCCGGCAAAAAGACCGATGAACCCAGGAAAAGATTAAAAACTCGTCGATTGAAACCGAGCCAAATCGAGATTCCTATTCCCGCTACCGAGATGAGAGTATTGTATATTCAATGGGTGGACTATTTTCGGCACTAGTCTCTGTAGAAAGAATTGTCGCAATTAGAAACTCCTACCCACGCCGAAGCTCAGTTCGCCACTGAGACGTTTTTCTTTTTTCGGCTCCGTCATCTTCCTGATTTCCTGATCGGTCATGCCTTGGCGTTCTTTCCCGATTGAGTCACTGGAGTAGTGGCGAGGATCTGATATATCGCTGGCAATATTCGCATTCTTGTTAGGGTCAGGCGTGTCCCAGTTTTTGATATCCGTCGTGCAGGATACGAGAGGAAGAATGATGAGTGGCAGCAGAATTTTCATGATAATAAAAAGAGGATTAGCCTACCAAGTCTCCGATGGAACCGAAGTCGGGAACAAAGAGGCGTTTGTAAAGGCGAGCGGCGTAGCCGTCGGTCATACCGGCGAGGAAATCACAGACGAGACGGGCACGGGCGTTGGCGTCAGGAGCAGTTTCAATTTCCGCAGCATCATCATGAGGCAGCAATTGAAAATCCTGCCCTGCGATGGATTCACCGTCGATGTAGCGTGTTTTCAGCACATCCCAGAGTCTTTCTAACATAAAGTTACCTTTGTGTTCAAGTTGCTTGAGTTCCGGCGAGCGAAACACCACATCGAATGCGAGCCGCTTATACACTTCTGACTCGGCGCGCGTTTCTTCACCGACGTCGAGCACGTAACGATATCGGTTTGTGGTCGCACTGAGGAAATTCACATCCTCGCGCAGGCTTGCAGCCTGGATGTACTTGCCGATACGTTTGCCGGCAAACGGCTCCACACGATTGCCACGGTTCGCCTTGATCAGATCACCAAGTGGCGTTCCTTCATCTGTTGGGTCTCCAGATTTTTCCGCCCATCGTTCGATACGTGCGATCGAAAGGAATCCGGCACGAACACTGTCAGCAAGGTCGTTGAGCGAGTATGCGGTATCGTCTGCCCAGTCCATCACCTGGCATTCGATCGACTTGAAGGCATCCCTCGTTTTCCCCGGCGTGTATTCTACTGGGAAATCATTACCCCCCATCGCCCAGTCGAGATGCCCCGATTGTTCGTTGTAGATGAAGTGATTCTCCGGCGCCTCTCCACCCTTGTTGAGCTCACCCCAGAGGGTTTTGTATTTAAGCACACCATCGAGAAAAGCACGGGTCGGATCCATGCCGGTATTTTTCACAGAAAATATCCGGTCGGTCAGAAGTCGGAGTGTCTGCGCATTGCCTTCAAAGCCGCCATAGCCGCGCATCAGATAATTGAGGCTGCGCTCGCCGGCATGCCCGAATGGCGGATGACCGAGGTCATGCGACAGACAAACCACCTCGACGAGTTCAGGATCGATAAAATAGTCGTCTCCCAGCAAGTCCGAGCTCTCCTTGAGCCAGTGGCAGATCGAGCGACCAATCTGCGCCACCTCAAGCGAGTGGGTTAATCGAGTGCGGTAAAAGTCATACTCCCCACTCCAAAACACCTGAGTCTTACTTTGCAAGCGGCGAAATGCCGGTGTGTGTAACACCCGATCGCGGTCAACCTGAAACGGCGTGCGGAAATCTTCATCCGATTTCCATCCGGAAACTCGCTCGGTGTCAAAGGCATTGTAGAAGGTGTTCATAGGCTTGAGCATTATCAATTGTTCATTATCAATTATCAATTCTAATCAAACCATCTCCCGGGCACTGAGGTAGGCGTTGGCGAGGGCGACCGGCAGTTCCTTGGATAGAGAATCAACGGTAAACACACCGTGCTGACGCAATTCTCCGAGCACTCTGTCCCTTTCCTCCAGATACATGACGGTTGCACCGACCTCGAGAGCTTCGTCCAGTGATGCTGAAGGATTTTTCATGCGCTTTTCCACGGATTCCTCACGTAAATTAGCAAGGATGGTGACGTGGCGGCGGCGCACCATTCGCAACGGCTCAATCAGCTGATTGCCGTCTTCGCCACGCACATTACTGAGCATGACAACAAGTGCTCGCCGACGCTGACGGGTGAGAAGACGCTCAGCTGCCTCGGTGAAGTCACTCGGAGAGTTCGATGTCTCGTAGTCGTATAGGTGATTGAGAATAGTCGTCATAGATTGCACGCCCTTGACCGGGGCGAGCCAACGGTCTGATCCACCCACACCCACGATGCCTACGTGGTCGCCTTGACGCAATGCGGTGTAGGCCAACAGAAGCATCGCATTCAGACAGTGATCAAACTGCGGAACGCCACCATCAAGGGCGCGCATTCTCCGACCGCAGTCGACAGCTAAAATCACCGTCTGGTCGCGTTGCTCCTGGTAATCCCGGGTGATAAGCTCAAGACGTTTCGAAGTTGCCTTCCAATCGATCTGGGAAAGCATATCTCCTAGTTGATACTCGCGTAGCTGGTGAAACTCACGACTTAGCCCGGTGCGATTTTTTTTGATAATGCCCATTTGCTCGGCACGATTCTCCATGGCTAACAGCGCATATCGAAGAACCGGCTCGTAGTTCGGATAGACACGTGTGGACTGAATCTCCCCACCTCGGGTGCGCTTGGACCAAAGGCCCAGGGGAGAAAATATCCGCAGATGAGCCAAATCAAAATCCTTCATCCCCCGCTCGCCAATGGTCACCGGGTAATCGACGCGGGTGAAACCTTTTGCCGGAAGTTTTCCTACCCATGGAAGTTCGCCGCTCTCGGCATCTCCAGGGATACCATCATAACACAAGACACGCAGAGCCATCTTGGCTCGATTTCTCAATGTCACAGGCACCAGCTGCTCAACTCCCATGGCGAACCTTCCCGGCAGCTTGCGCTCCACCACCGGCGCGGGCAGCATTAATCCCGCGATAAAATCCACGAGCACAAAGACGGCTGCCACAGCACCTCCCCAAAGCCAGATCCCCTGCCATGCAGGAATCAAACTGGCACAAAACCCAAGCACCGCCCACGTGAGCGTTACGAGGATTAAAATACGGGTCGGCTGCACGGCGATTCGCTAGTTGTGATTCGGAATTAAACACGCGGGGCTTCGACTCCGCTAACGATTCCAGTGAGGGCGTCGTCAATATTCTGACCGCTGATAGCAAGCTCTGGTGCCAGTTGCACCCGATGGCGCAAGACTGGGAGGCTGGCGGATTTCACATCGTCTGGAGTGACAAAATCGCGACCATTCATCAGTGCATACGCCTTACCGACCTGAATCAGGCTGATGGCACCCCGAGTTCCTGCACCCAGGCTAATACCCTGTGCCTCGCGCGTGGCACGACAGATATTAACGGCGTAACGAACGACTTCCGGCACGGCATTGATTGCGGCGCACTGCTGCTGTGCCTGGATGATCGTCTGCGGATCGCAAACCTGCTCAACAGACTTCGCATTCAATCCCTTGGCGCCTGCTGCAGCTGTTACTTGTGTAACAACCTGCTCCTCGTTCACCTGATCCGGGTAGTCAATAATCACCTTCATCAGGAATCGGTCGAGCTGCGCTTCAGGGAGTGGATAGGTGCCCTCCTGCTCAATCGGGTTTTGCGTCGCCAGCGTCATGAATGGTGGCTCAAGCTTCATGCTTTCTCCATCGATGGTTACCTGCTGCTCCTGCATCACCTCTAAGAGCGCCGCCTGAGTCTTTGCTGGCGCACGGTTAATCTCATCGGCCAGCAGGAGATTAGTAAACACCGGACCACGGCGCATCTGGAACGTCTGGCTCTTCATATCGAATAGGGTAAAACCAGTGACATCAGTAGGCATCAGATCAGGCGTAAACTGAATCCGACCAAAATTCCCCCCAAACGTGTTCGCCAGCGCTAACACGAGGTGCGTTTTACCCAATCCCGGTTTACCCTCGAGCAATACATGACCGCCGGAAAGCAGTGCAGCGAGCACTTGGCTAACAACGTGATCCTGACCGAAAAACACCTTGCGGAGTTCGCCGTAAATTTGCTGACACAGGCCTCCAGCCGATGATGTTTCCGTGGACATCTCCTCAGGAGCGTCTGATTCTGTAGGTTGGTAGTTATCTTCCGTCATGGTACTTTTTGTTAGTTAATATGTTGATAGATTTTTTGAAGGTTTCGGGTGACACGCACCATTGTTCCGGGTTCCCGGACTTGCTGTCGGGTCATTGCTTCAATCACTTGCTCCTCCGTGAGCCCAGTGGTTTCGGCGAGCTGTGCGAAGATCCCTTCATGATTCTCCCCTGAGATAAGGGCGAGCCTACGCTGGATGTTACGGCGCATCGCACCGAGCAGAGCATCGTCACGCTTATTCCTCCAGAGGAAACGGCCGATGCCGCGCACCTGCCCGAGATATTCGCGCATATGGCTATCGGGGATGTCTTGTTTGGGCCCAAAACGTGGCAAGTTTTTCCAGAGCCAGAAAATTACCGCGACAGCCACAGCGATCACTGCCATCCAGAAGTATCGCCAGACAAGAGAGAAAAAACCTTCGCCTGCACCGTTGGTAAAGACGACCGTCCCCGGACGGGAAAGTTGAGCAAGATTTAAAAGAAGTTGGGCGTGATCCGCCTGTCCGATGTAGCGGTTCCGCAAGGGCCGCGCGTCACTGAGGATCGTCACTCTACCCAGTCCATGTTCCAGGCTGAGGAAGCGGTGTTTATTTCCGGAAGGCTCATCGTTTGACCCCATATCACCGGAAAATTGCACATCATAGATCAGTCCCTTTTCAGCCCAGTGGTGAAGTTTAAGCTTTTTATGCGATAGAGTGATCTCAGAAACTTCAGATCCTAACAACACGCGATCCTCTTCCTCCATCGCCTCCCAATCATCGCGATCCATGCTGACGAGCAGGGAGTTCTCAGGTTCGGTGTCCCAGTCCACAACAGCCACACTCAGTTGTTCAAACAGATATTCCATTCCAGATGACTTCTCATCAAACATCGACCAAGGGGACGCACTCATCTGAAAGTCATTCCCTGACTTTTCTCCCCCCGAAATCATAAACACAAGGTGACCCCCTTGTTCGACCCAGTCCATCAGCCGCTTGGCGCGCCCCACGGTATTCAATGACGATGGCGCGAGAAACACCGTTGAGGTGTCGTAGTCCAAATCACCCAGCCCGTTGCGCTGATCAACTTCGTGGTCATACTTTTCCAACAATCGCTTGGCGGCGAGAAAGGCATTTGACCTCGCCTCACCCTTGTATCCGGTGGTGCGGCGTTTCTGCTCTGTCTCACCACAGCTGCATAGGAACAATGCCGTGCCGATTGTCAGGATCGCTGATAAGCCACACTTCATCGCTGACCCCTTTCCTGTTTCACATTTGAAAACGGCCAGTTTTCACAGAGAGAGCCCATCGTGCGATCATCAGGCTGCTGCTTTCCGTAGGCGGTTAAAATCCACGCATTGGTCAGTCCAGAGAAATATCCTGCGTATTGATGCTGCCCCTGTTCCTCAACGCGGCGCAGGCAATCACCCTCAGTATCGCTCTCCTCAATGGGAAGCTGGCCCCGGTGAACGAACCACGTGATCGAACCACGATAGAGCAAACTGAGCGCGAGCTTGTAGTCGCCCTGCCCCCAAGCATTCCTTGCAGCGGCAGCCACGTCGTCGGGTAGCGACTCCGGAGTCACATTCATCCCCATCACCTCGCGTGTTTTCACTGCCTGGGCGTCGCTGGCGAGTGCCGCACCGGAGGAAAAAATATGTCGGTTCTTCACAATCAGCCAGACAAGCCCAGCGATGATCGCCACAAGAACCACATAAAAAATCATCGTTCCGACAAATCCCATGAAAGCAGGCAGTCCAAGACCACTGAAGAACTTACCTAACCAACCGGACGAGCTACTGTTGCTGGACTCCTTGGGCACCTCGACGATCCGGTGGTGAACGGTAAAGTCATCCTCGGCAAGGATCTCGGCTATTTCATCCTGAGGGGCATTATTCGCCTGCACATTTGGTGTAAACAGGAGCATTCCCAATCCCAGTATGGCAGCAAGCAGAACACTTGAGTGCGCACCAGTCAGCTTACCCTCGCGCATCTTGCGCAGACGGGCTCCAAGCCTCTTGAATGCCAATTCAATGTCCCATCCTTCCGTCAGGGTTCTGCTGTTCACGTAGAGCGCGAATCCTGCACTGACGTAAAACGGCTCCATGAGCATGAATGAAAGCAAACGAACGAGAGCGATCATCCATAGAAAGCCATCGGTCATTTCTGTCCAATCGTAGTAAGAAAAGAACTCTCCAATCCCGCTGAACCAGCGTTCACTGACTTCACTTGGGACCATCCAGATCACCAGCATAACCATACCCAAACCCGCGACGAGCTCTAGCACCAGCCCAGCAAGTGTTGCGGATGTCGCGCCCTCACCTCCGTTTCTTTCCAGCAGATTGACCCGCTGCCTGTAGGCAGGACCTTTGAGTCCCTCCAATTCCGAGACCGGCATACTAAGGCACCGCGAGGGTGAGAATCGCCCGATCACCAATGCAAACCAAAGCCGGCGCACCAACAATTTAGGCCACACCTTGATGATTTCCTTCATCGTTGGCACCGCACCGAATAGAGCCCGGCTCACCACCATCAGCGGCACACGGTCGTAAATTGGCTTGAGCCACCATGTGCAAACGATGAACCAAAACGGATGGTTCCAGAGGAGTAGTGCTAACAGAATCCAAAGTGGAACAATGGTGATCAGCCACGCCTTCCAGATAGCACCGATATGCCGGCACGCGAGTGCACAGCCGAGATCGATCGACTCCCATGGGACACGCGGGCGGATTTCCGCAGTGACATCCTCAAGCCTCAACCGCACCCCTTTCCGTTGATCCTGACCTCACAGGAATTCGCTTACCCGCGAGCCCGAGGTAGAGAAAACAAACAATCCAAAGTGCGATCCCGACGCTGTATTTTACCATGGGGGGCATGGCCTGAGCTGACCAGAACCCCTCGATTGCCGCTGCCACAAAGGTCATGATGGCGGCACCAAAGATTAACGGCAGCGACTTCTTGCCGGCATCCATCAGTGAGCGACGCAGGGTTTTCCTTCCTGGATTAAGTAACCCCAATCCTATACGCATGCCTGCCATTCCAGCGATGACCATGGCAATCAACTCAAACGACGAGTGCCCTGCCACAAAGGTGTAAAATGCCTCGGTGCTACATGCCACATGGATGTAAGCGATCACTGCCCCAAAGAACACACCATTGTAAATCAGGAAAAACAGCGTACCAAGGCAGGCGAGAATCCCTCCGGCATAGATGCGGAAATCAATGCCAATGTTGTTCCAAATGTAGTGGCAGAACATCATGAAATTTGAGCCGTAGGCATAGCGCAGATTGGATATTTGGTCGTCAGAGCTACCATACATCATATCCAGATTTTCCATCATGTTCGCACCTAACACGGCCTCCACCCATGAGAAATCAGGCCAGTAAAATCCCGCCATCGCAACCCCAACCAGAGGCAGGACAAAAGCAATCGTGCAAACGACCAACAAACGCCACTCGGCGCGCACCGCCACGGGAAAATCAATCGCTACGAGTCTGAACAATCTGTCCCAGGTGCCCCCTGCCCTTCGGTGGATTTGCTTGTGGCCACGGATTACCAGGCCATTCAGCCTCTCATTCATTGGCGTGCCATACATCCGGTGCCGTGCCAACGCGAGATCCGTGCAGACCTCACGAAACATGGCCGGTATTCGCGATACATCCTGACCACGCTGTCCGCGCTTCTCAAGTTCCACCAACGTCTCTTCGTATTCGACCCAACGTGCGTGATTTTTTTCTTCGAATTCTTTCCCCTGCATCGTGTCAAATTTGCGTTAGTGCTTTTCTCCCAACCAATGTGCCATACCTAACAATCGAGTCATTCCAGATTGACCGGTCTTACCAGTCAGTTCCTGTGCATGATCCGCGAGCTCTACCCTCCTTGCCTCCGACCACATTCCACCGCGTTCACGGAATGCTAACAGTGCCGCTTGCTCTTCACGTGTGAGCGGCACTCCCGGAGGGCGGCTCTCTAATGCTGGGGGCAGTGATGCGAGATGCATGGCTGGTAGACGATCGTAAACAACCACGGTATTGGCAAGAAGATCGCCAAGCCGCTGAAACCTCCGGCTCAATAGAGTGCTGAGCAATCCGAAGCCGTAGGTTGGAACCGGCATCCCGTCTGCGAACCTCAGCATGTTTCTGATGAACGACTGGCCAAAAGTAATGGGAGCCCCCGAAGTATCAACCCTGTCTCTTATACACATCTGACGCTGCCGAC
>JARFPV010000519.1 GCA_029288115.1 Akkermansiaceae bacterium
GATATGTCTCGTGGGCTCGGAGATGTGTATAAGAGACAGGAGGTAGTCTTTGATGTAACGCTGGTATTTCCAGCGAACGATGTCCTTGTGCTTGAGCTTGCCTGCCTTCATGTCGGCGATGAATTTCTGGTTCTTCGGCTCGTAGGCTGCGTCCCAGATTTTTTTGTCTTCCTTGCTCATGCGGTGGTAAGCACCGTTGCTTCCGGGGCCGGAGAAGTATTCAGGGAATAGGTTCTTGCCGTGGAATTTCATGTCATGTGACCAAGACATGTGTTTGTCGATGCCCATGGCGTGATTGGCCACCGCTTTGGAGCGGTTGGCGTAATCATCGAAAAGAGAGTCAGGCTCAGGCATGGTGATGTCATCAAAAAGCGTGAGGTGACGTTTGGCGGCAGCCCAGTTTCTGTGTGGTGCCTTGTACTGGATCATGGCGACGAATGGTTTGCCCTCGGCCTGCGCCTTCTTAATCCATGCGATACCTTTATCGGTGACGAGGTCGTTGCAGTGTCCTTCGAAGCGTTTTTTGCTGCCATCCATCTGGATGAAATCCGGGTTGTAGTAGGCGCCTTGTCCGGGAAGAATCTCCCAGTGGTCGAAGCCAACAGGGTTTGAGTGCAGGTGCCATTTACCGATCATGGCTGTGGTGTAGCCTGACCCTTTGAGAAGCAGGGGAAAGGTTTGCTGGTGACCATTGAAATGCGAGGCATTGTTGTTCAGGAAACCGTTGAGATGGGAGTGTTTGCCGGTGAGGATGCACGCACGAGAGGGGCCGCAGATTGAGTTTGCGCAGAAGGTGGTGTGGGAAATCATGCCTTCCTTGGCGAGGCGGTCGATTCCAGGTGTCGGAGCGATATCCTTGAACGGTCCGCCGTATGCCGAAATAGCATTGACGGCGTGATCATCTGAGAAAAGGAAAACGATATTGGGTTTCTTGGCGAAGCCAGAGGTGATGGCGAGTGCGGTGACAGCACAGCAGGTGGCGAGGATTTTCAACATGAGACAGACCATAGGAGTCAGAACTTGGCTGTCAACGGCTTGTTTATATAAGGAAAATGATATATTGGTTTCGAGGTCAGGCTAACTAGCCCTATTTGCATTGATGCCATTTTTAAATCGAAACCTAATTTTTGACCTCTTTGGGGTGATCTTTTTTTCTCTGGGGATTTGTTCGGCTCGAGAAATCCATGTGAGCACCTTGGGGGACGATGCTAACCCTGGTACGCAATCAAAACCATTGGCGACATTATCCTGTGCGCAAAAGCATGTTCGCGGGATCATCAAGTCGGGATTGAAGGAGCCGCTTCATATTGTCATCCGTGGTGGCACGTATTACATGGACCAGCCGCTGATACTCAGGCCAGAGGATTCGGGCACAGGGGAAAGTCCCGTAGTCTGGCAAGCTGCCAAAGGAGAAACCGTTATACTGAGCGGTGGCCGGGTGATTTCAGGTATGTGGAAAAAAGAGCGCGACGGTGTCTGGTCGATCAGTTTACCTGATGTGTCCGGTGACTGGAATTTTCGCCAACTGTTTGTCGATGGCAAACGCGCCATTCGCGCCAGGTTTCCCAATGTCAGCGAGAAAAATCCTTTTCTATACGCGACTGGTGGAGGAATCGATCACGCGTTGATTGAGCCTAAATTAGTCAAAACCAGCTGGGCAACCGAACCAGACGCCCAGATCAACGTCGTCCCGCAATGGAAGTTTTTTAATCAAAGAAATACGATTACCAGCGTGGATGCGGTCAAGGGGCGGATAGATATTGCCGATAGCGAGAGGCACGGCAAGATCACTCAGGGAAACTG
>JARFPV010000544.1 GCA_029288115.1 Akkermansiaceae bacterium
AGGCACAACATGCCGATGGATACAAAACCAATCCCCTCACAGCTTGACCCTCTAAGATAATTAGTTAGCCTCGTTTCATGGCTGGTAAAAGATCAATCACCTCACTTCACATGAAGTCGCTATTGGATAACCACGATATCGATTCCCTTGCCAATCAGCTCAAACCCAAACCGGATCCACAACCACAGCATTTCCTGCCGAACTCCAAAGTCACTGAGCATCGAACTAACAAGCTCTGGAAAGCCATCGGCAATGACCCTCATCCCGACATTCTGGACAACTGGACCAGTAACCAGTTAGAAAACTTTGATGGAAACATCGAGAACTTCATCGGTTCTGTTAAAGTACCACTCGGCATCGCCGGTCCGCTACGTGTCAACGGCCTCTACGCCCAAGGCGATATTGCTGTCCCACTCGCCACATCCGAAGCCGCACTGGTCGCAAGCTATCACCGTGGCGCTTGCATGATTTCCGCCGCCGGAGGATGCACCACCATGGTCCTCTCACAGGCGCTGAACCGCGCACCTGCGTTTGCGTTCGACTCCATGATTACGGCCGCCCAATTTGTTGTCTGGGTGATGGAAGCATTCCCTCAATTCCAAAAGGTCGCAAATGCCACCACAAGCCATGGCAAACTCATCGAATTCGGAACCACCTTGGAAGGAAATCACGTCTATCTCAATTTCGAGTTCACCACCGGTGACGCATCGGGCCAGAACATGGTCACGATCGCCACTCAGGCGGTCTGCGATTTCATCTCAGAGAATTGCCCAGTCCCGCTTCAGCAAATCTACGTCGAAGGAAACCTCTCGGGCGACAAGAAAGCCAGTTCTCAAGCCTACACCTCCGTGCGTGGACGTAAGGTCTCCTCTGAAATCATCCTTACCCCCGAGATACTGGAAAAATACGTCCACGCCACACCGAGGCAGCTGATCGACTACTGGAGGATGTCTGCTATCGGTGGCGTTCTCAGCGGGACGATGGGGGTGCAGGGACACTTCGCCAACGGGCTTGCCGCCCTCTATATTGCCACCGGACAGGATGCCGCCTGCGTGGCCGAGTCTGCTGTGGGTGTGACACGATTCGAGGAGACACCGGAAGGAAATCTCTACGCTTCCGTAACGCTACCCGACATCATCGTTGGCACCGTCGGTGGCGGCACCGGACTGCCCAGCCAGAAAGCATGCCTTGAGATGATGGGGCTCTACGGATCAGGTAAAAGTGGCGCACTCGCGGAAGTATGCGCCGGGATTTTGCTGGCTGGAGAACTCTCGATCATCGCCGCCATGGCAACAGGCGACTTCACAAGGGCGCACCATAAGCTCGCTCGTTAAATATTGATTCAATCAATATTCTATAAATTTTTATCGTTTTCAATAATTTTACGATTCACGCTACAATACCCCCCATGCGTTGGTGGACCTACCAGAAAGAACGATTCCCCATTTTTCAGCACGGGCCTCTTGTGGCTGCGTTCAGTTCGTGTGCGGTTGCTTATTCTTCGATGCTCACAGGCACTCCGCCGCAGTGGCAGGCTTTCGTTGTCGCGTTTGTGACCTGCCTGATTTTTTTTCTGCAACTACGCATTGCAGATGAATTCAAGGATGCGGAGGAGGACGCTGAATTCCGGCCTTACCGAGCTGTCCCCCGTGGACTTGTGAAGCTGCGCGAACTTGGATTTGTGTTTGCTGCCGGTGCCGTCATCCAGCTCTCACTCGCTCTGCTCTACTCGCCGATGCTCGTGATTGTTCTCGCCATCGCCTGGACCTACCTCGCACTGATGAGTGTGGAGTTTTTCGCACGCGACTGGCTCAAGGCCCGCCCGATCACCTACTTGTGGACGCACATGCTCATCATGCCGATTGTGGATTTCTACGCCACGGCCTGCCATTGGATACCGAGCGGGGAAAAACCGTGGGCCGGGCTTGGTTTTTTTCTCGCTGCCAGTTTTTGCAACGGGCTGGTCATCGAACTGGGCAGAAAACTACGCCAGCCCGAGGACGAACAAGAAGGCGTGCCGACATACAGTAAACTCTGGGGACTTAAAAAAGCATCCTGGGTCTGGTTCGGCTGCCTTGTGGCCACCTGTATTTTTGCCACGATTGCGGCTTTCATCATCCAGTTTACCTTCCCCGTGCTGATCACGTTGGCCGTGCTGCTCTTGTGGGCGATGAAGCATGTCATTGGTCACCAAAAAACCAAAGCGAAGACCTTCGAACTCATCGCCGGTGTTTGGACACTCGCTCTATACGTCAGCCTCGGCATCATCCCCCTACTCGTTCACTAATATGATCATTCACCCACATCAAACCGAGCACTTTGATCTGTTAGGAGGCAAGGCTAAGGCTCTCGCCAACCTTGCAAATGTAGGGTGCGAGATTCCGCCGTGGTTTGCAGTTACCGAGCTTGATGAATCCATTGAAGAAGAAATCATCCGCTCCGCAGAGGATCTTGGCGCGGAGTTTTTCGCAGTACGCTCGTCCGCCCGCGGCGAGGATGGCGTGGAGCATTCATTTGCCGGACAATACGATACGTTTCTTTACGTCGAAAAAGACGACTTGATTAAGAAAATCAGCAATGTCCGCGAGAGCGACCAGAGCGACCACTTGCAGACGTATCAATCGAGTAAGGAAATTGATCACGCGCATAAGCCGACCGCACTTGTCCAGGCCATGCTGGTACCCGACACGAGTGGCGTTGCCTTCAGCGCCGACCCTGTCAGCGGCAATCGCTCGCATGCTGTTGTCTCAGGGCTCTGGGGAACAGGCAGCGCACTGGTATCCGGTGAAGCCGATGCCGATGCCTGGACAGTCGATGAAGACTACCAGATTGTAGAAAAAAACATCGCCAGCAAAACACACCAACACCTGGCTGACCCCGGCTCCGGCGAGGGGGTATCGCTGGCGGAAGTTCCAGAAGATAAGCGTGACGCGCCCTGTCTGGACGATGCTGAAGTCATCGGCGTAGCAAACTTGGCACGCATGTGCGCCGAGCACTTTGGCTGTCCGCAAGACATCGAATGGGCCATCGATGGCGGCAAGCTCTACCTATTGCAGAGCCGACCCATCACGACTCTCCCACATGTTCCAGATCCTACATTACCTCTCACGGTGTGGGATAATAGCAACATTGCGGAAAGCTATTCAGGCATCACCTCGCCGATGACATTCTCCTTCGCTGAACGTGCTTACGAACATGTTTACCGCGAGTTCTGCAAGATCCTCTCGGTACCCAACAAACGCATCAAAGCGAATGATGATGTATTCCCTAACATGCTCGGCCACATCCACGGCCATGTTTACTACAATCTGAACAGCTGGTATCACGTGCTGGCAATGCTCCCCGGATTCTCGGTGAATCGCTCGTTTATGGAGCAAATGATGGGCGTCAAGGAGCCGATGCCGGACGAAGTGGTGCAGGCCATTCTCAAACGAACCCAAACGTCTAAGATCAAGGACACCTGGGGACTGCTGCGTATGATCATCGGATTGATTCGCAACCATCGCGGACTGCAGAAGCAGATCGATGCTTTTTACAAACGCCTGAACCGAGCACTCAGCGCACCTGAAAAGCCACTGGCCGAGATGTCCGGAACGGAGCTGGCAAACCACTATCGCGATCTTGAGTCCCAGCTCCTCAAACGTTGGGACGCACCATTGGTGAATGATTTTTTTGCGATGATTTTCTATGGGGTTCTCAAGTCGCTGTGTGAAAAATGGCTCGGTGATGCTTCATTACAAAACACCTTGCTACTAGACGCAGGAGACATCATCAGTGCGGAACCTCCCAGACGCATCAAAGCCATGGCTGAACTCGTATCTGCTGATAGCGAGCTCACCCGGATTCTTGCAGACTCCGGCAACAGCACAGAGAAAAAACTCACCGCACTGCAATCGAACCCAGACGTTCATCAGCTCTATAACGACTACCTCAATGAGTTTGGTGACCGCTGCCTCGAAGAACTCAAACTCGAGTCACCCACCGTTGGGGACAATCCACAGTCGTTGCTAACCAGCATCGGAATGATGGCAGTCCGGCACAACAAGGGGGAAGCTCCCCCTATCCCAGAAAAAGACCCCGTGACCGATCCCACCGAGCAACTCAGCGGGATCAAACACAAGGTCTTCCATTGGGTTTTACGTAACGCAAAAAATCGCGTCAGCGACAGGGAGAACCTTCGTTTTGAGCGAACCCGATTGTTCGGACGCGTGCGCCAAATTGTTGTTGAGCTCGGCAAACGACTGCACGCAGACGGCCATCTGGACGACCCAGCTGATGTCTTTTTTCTGACTATCTATGAGGTCATGAGTGCCTACGGAGATGACTCCAGTGCCTCGTCATTCAAAGAGTCTTGCCAGAAAAGACAAGACGAGCAGGCAGGATTCACCACCCCTCCGCCTGACCGGTTTGAAACCCGCGGCCCTCTCGAGGATTACAAATTCTTCACTCCAACCCAAAAAGCATCATCGCACGACGGCGATCATCTGGGCGGCACTGGCGCGTGCCCGGGAGTTGTCAGAGGTAAAGTGCGAGTCGTCACCGACCCACGCAATGCCACTCTTGAGGAAGGTGAAATTCTTGTCGCCCAGCAAACCGACCCCGGCTGGGTCGTTCTGTTTCCCGCTGCATCCGGTTTGTTAGTGGAGCGTGGATCGTTGCTTTCACACTCAGCCATCGTCGCCCGTGAGCTTCAGCTCCCATGCATCGTTTCAATCAGCAACGTTACCACTCTGCTCAACACAGGTGACCTCGTCGAAATGAACGGCAGCACCGGTGAAATATCTATCCTAATTGAAGATGAAATCTGAGATCCAACAACATGCTGATTTCAACAAAGTTCGTTACGCGAATTGCTGGGAAGACGCAGACATTTTGATTCAAGCACTTGATCCTGATGGTCGCCACTGCGTGAGTATCGGATCGGCTGGCGACAATTCATTCTCCCTGCTCGCGGCTGGCGCATCCCACGTCACCATCAGTGAGATGAACCCGGCACAGATCGCATGCATCAAGCTTCGCATTGCGGCATACAAGACGCTAGATCATTCTGAATTCCTCATCCTGCTGGGCGAGAATGAAGGTGATCGCGTGACTCTCTACGAGAAATGCACACCACACCTCGATAGCACTACCCAGGAATACTGGGATCACTTTTCCAGTCACATCATCGAGGGATTTGGCAGAGTTGGAAAATTCGAAAGTTACTTCACGCTGTTCCGTGAGAAGATGCTGCCACTGGTGCATTCGAAGCAAAAAATCAAATCACTGTTAGAACATCGTCCACCCAAAGGCAGAGATCTGTTTTATGAAGAAAAATGGAACACCTGGCGTTGGCGATTGCTGTTCAAAATCTTTTTCTCACGCTTTGTCATGGGCAGGTTAGGACGCGACCCGGCATTCTTCAAATACGTCGAGGGCTCTGTCGCTGATCGGATTCTGACCCGCACCCGCCATGCGCTCGTTGAATTGGGTCCATCCAAGAACCCCTATCTCAACTGGATATTGACCGGCCGGTTCGGCAACGAACTCCCTCATGCATTGCGTGAGGAAAACTATGACTCCATCCGTAACAACATTGAACGGATCACGGTTGACCCCCGTCCACTTGAAGCGGTGCTGGAAGATGCCAAGCAACCCTTCGATGCCTACAACCTCAGTGATATTTTTGAATACATGTCTGAGGAAAACACCGAGACAATCCTGAACAATATTCACCAGCACAGCAATTCGGGTGCACGAATCGCCTATTGGAACATGCTGGCACCAAGATCACGGCCCGATTCGCTTGCTTCGAAAATCAATTCGCTCAAAGACCTCGGCGAGATGTTATTCAAGCAGGACAAGGCGTTTTTCTACTCAGCGTTTGTTGTCGAAGAAACAACCTAACAATCATGCACCCAGCCATCTCCATCATCATCACCTTGGCATGCCTTGGAATGATCATTCTGCTCTCGGCTTGGGGTGTTAAAACAAAAAAACTCTCAGGTGAACTCGCCCGCAAGGTGGTGCACGTGGGGATGGGTCTCATCTGCATGAGCTTCCCATGGCTATTCGATTCTGTGCTCGCAGTCCAACTGCTCGGAGCATTTGCCATCATCACGCTATTGGTTATCCGAATCACAAAACTCAGAAAATCCGTTGGCACCGCCCTATTTTCTATCGAGCGCCTCTCCATCGGCGAGTTGCTCTTTCCCTTAGCCGTTGCGTGGTTATTCACCCTAAGTTGGGAGCAGCCCATTTTATACTGCATCTCGCTGCTTCTCCTAACACTAGCTGACACGGCGGGTGCCTTGGCCGGCAGCAAGTTTGGAAAAGCCACCTACCAGACAACCGCTGCCACCAAAAGCTGTGAGGGATCGATCGCATTCCTGATCACTGCATTCCTATGCACTTCTCTACCACTTTACTTTTTCACAGGGTTATCGATCGGACTGATTCTTTTCCTTGCGATGAGCATCTCTCTCTTCTCCATGGCGGTGGAAGGCGCATCGGGACACGGACTGGATAACCTACTTATCCCAATCGGTTCTTTTCTGCTGCTCGACTACTACATCGGACTATCAGACCACCTGATTATGATCCGTTCCTTAGTTTTGTTAGCCTTGCTTTGTATGCTCCTGCTAACGAGACGGATGCACACATTCGATGGCGGCGCAACCCTGACATCGATGCTGTTTGGTTTTGCCGCTTTCGCCCTCGGGGGCATTCCCTGCCTTCTCGCAGCCGTGCTTGTTTTCCTCCGTCACATCATGACCCAAAAATTCATGCATGACAAATATGTGATCACCCACTCGCTGAACACGATTGTCGCCATCGCCATCCCCTCACTATTTTGGCTCACACTTGGACGAGGTGAGGTAATCGATTACACCATTGCGCAGTTTGCATTCATCAGCACGCTTTCGCTCATCATCGCCATGCTGCATGCCGGCACGCAAAAGCATATGCAACGAGACAGTGCATCCCTGGTTCATGCATTAATCCTCAGTATGGTTGTACTCAGCACGGTGTTATTGATCGATGTCCCACTCGTCTACACATTACCCACCATCATGCTCGCGATGCCTGCTGCGAGGTTCTATTATTACTGGGCCGAAACATCCACGTCACATCATCCAAGAAACTGGCTTAAACTGGCATTGCTTGCGATGTTATGTTCAGCCGTCGCAACATTTCCTTACCTATTATGAAAATCGCGCACAGATCAGATTCTTCTCACAACGACATTGAGAAAAAAATATTTGCGCACGGAGCCGAGGAAGCCGTCACCGATGGCGACCAGGCTGCCGGGCTGTGGTTTTCACACACCCCGGAATTCTCAGGCAGACGCGTCGGCGCTATCGGTGCTTGCAAGCTTGATCCATCCGATGCCGCTTCAGCATTCCTTTCCCAATGCGCCGACCACCTGTATAGCGCACATGGATGCCAGCATGTAATCGGCCCGATGAATGGCAACACCTGGCTAAAGCATCGCCTGATTTTGGAAAGCAGCGGTCGGGCCCCTTTCCAGATGGAGCCCATCGAACCAGAGCATTACCACGACATCTTTCTCAAGGCAGGATTTGAAATCCTCTCGAAGTATTCCTCGTCGACCATTGACCTTGCTCAAAAACAACGAGCTTTTGCAAAAATGGAGAACAAGCTGATCGAGAAAGGCGTGAAGTTTCGGCCCATTAATCCAGAGAATTATGAGCAAGATCTTGAGGCCATCCACGCTCTCAGCCTGATTAGTTTCTCAAACAATTTTCTCTACACTCCGTTGCCGCTCGAAATGTTCATGCAGAATTACCTTAAGGCAAAGGACCACATCGATTCCGACATGGTCATCCTTGCGGAGTGGCAGGGAGCTCTTGCAGGATTTGTTTTCTGCATGCCCGACAAAGCTGCTAAGATGCATGGCCTACCAAAAGCTGTGATCGTCAAAAGCCTTGCCGTTGATCCGGGCGCACCGCTCGCGGGCCTCGGAAGTATTCTTGTCGCCAAGGCACACGCGATTGCAAAAGAAAAAGGTTACCGCGAGGCAATCCACGCACTGCAACACGAAAACAACAGCTCGCTACGTATCAGCCAGCGGTTCGACGCCGAAGTCTTCCGTCGTTACGCCCTGATGGTGAAATCCTTTTCCTAACAATCATGAATCTGGTCAATTATCTCGCCGAACGGGCGCATAAGCACCCGGACCACATCGCATTAATCGATAGCGAGCAATCGATGTCTTACGGCGAACTCTACGAACACGTCTGTGGTGCATCAGCCACCCTTCGCAACCGTGGTTTAGGTCGCGGCGACACAGTGCTCATTCTACAACCAGTGGGTATTCCACTCTACATTAGTCTGCTGGGGGCATTCCACGCGGGTCTGACAGTCATGTTCATCGATCCGTCCGCAGGCCAAGCCATGATGCGCAATAGCCTGTCACTTCACCAACCGACCGCATTAATCGGCACAGGAAAGGCGCACATACTTCGGCTTACGATCCCGGGTATCAGGCGAATCAAACACCACTTCCACAGCAGCGGGTGGGTGCCGTTTAGTAATCGATGGAGTCCTGCTCCCTCGGGTATTACAGAACCTCAGGAAACACCGCCAGACTCCCCTGCCCTCATCACCTTCACCAGCGGCAGCACTGGAATACCGAAAGCTGCATGCCGCACACATGGATTTCTGTTAGCCCAGCACAAGGCGCTGGCAGAATCCCTCGACTACATCGAGGGAGAGGTTGATCTGGTCACCCTACCGGTCTTCACCCTTGCCAATCTTGCCTCAGGACTTATCTCCGTGCTCGCGGATACCGATCTACGTTTTCCTGCGCAAGCCGACTCACCATCAATTCTAGCGCAATGCGAGAAACACAAGGTAACACGCTGCGCCGCTTCACCCGCATTTTTCACTCGATTACATCGGGATAGCATGATGCCTAAATTCCATGCCATCTACACCGGCGGCGCTCCGGTTTTCCCTAATCTTCTCAATGAAATCCAATCAACTCACTTGGATATGGATGTGGTCACCGTATTTGGTTCTACCGAGGCCGAACCCATCGCTCACATCGCTTGGAAAGATGTCAGCGAAGACGATCACCAGAAAATGCTAGACGGCAAGGGACTACTCGTCGGTCAAACCGTGCCAGCAACTCAACTGAAAATCATACCGGACCAGACGGGAACACATATTCCCGCAATGACTGAAGAGGAACTTGAAACAATATCCCTGCCTTCTGGAAAAGTTGGTGAAATCATCGTCACCGGCGACCATGTACTCAAGGGATACCTCCACGGCAAGGGAGACAAAGAAAACAAGGTGCACGTTGGTGACAACATCTGGCACCGCACTGGAGACGCCGCATGGATCGACGAAAAAGAACGCGTGTGGCTCGTGGGTCGATGCTCGGCAGCTATCCACAAAGAGGACAAAACCATTTACCCGTTCGGAATCGAATGTGCCGCCATGAGTGAACCAGGTATGCAACGTTGCGCTGTCATCCTCCACAATGAACGAGTCACCCTGTTCATCCAAGGAGATCAAAACGAGAGCCTTGAGAAGCAACTCCTCCAAAAACTAAAAATCCTTGGCGTCGAACAAGTCATTTCCATCACCGACATCCCCGTGGACAAACGCCACAATGCCAAAATAGATTACCCCGCATTGAAAAGCACCTTGGAAAGAGTTGCCAAGTAGTGGCTCGCCAACTTATTACATTCCTCCAAGCATGATCGATGCCCACATTGAGCTACCCGACGGCGAGGAATCACTGAATTTTCTCGACGAAGCACTGGAATTCAGCGGTGTCACTGGAGTAATAGTCGTTCAAAGGGAACCCAACCAGTTGGCAAACCAGGCGTGCCTCGACCTTGCCAACAACTCAGACGGTCTGGTGTCAGGAATGGTGGCATGGACACCACTAGCTGATGAACGACTGCTCAAAGTCCAACTTGATGCCGATCGCAGGGAAAAACCAGTGTGTGGATACCTCGCAGACATCCATCATAAAAACATCGAGCAGTGGAACTCAGACGAAGACGTTCACCACGGTGTCGGCCTACTCGCTCAAATTGGCAAACCCCTCGACCTCTTGCTCATGCCATCACAGTTGCCTGCCATCCTCCCCTTCCTCGATGCCCATGCCGATTCACCTCTTGTGATAGACCATTGCTTTGAGGATCCGGTTACGACGGAAAGTTTCTGGCCGCAGTTACTCCGGGAAATAGGCAGACGGCCTCACGTTTACTACCGTCTTTCCGGACTAGCACCAGTAGCCAATACTGAGACAGCCTACGAAGCCACGGAGTCCGTCAAAGAAACATTCAATGCCGCACTCGAGGCATTCGGCCCCAAACGGCTCCTCTATGCCTCCGGCTGGCCGCTCGCACAAGCACGTTACCCAGTCTGGTTGAACACAGTCGACAACCTGATCCACGCGCTGTCCAACGACGAGCGCGCTGCGATCTTCGGTAAGAACGCGGAGGAAATCTACGTGTTATCATAGACCCCACCTAGGGAGACTGGGTGATGACATGCCGGATAAACAAAGTGTCGTGACCTGACATTGACACCCTGAAGAGGTGATTACTACTACCTGTGTCTGAAACATCAAACCAGTCAGAGAGATTATTCGACCACTTGGCGCCATAGGTAATCCCACTGACTCCAGCTGGTTCGGTATAGCTCAACTGGAGAAAACCTCCACTGATCTCAGCCTCTGGCAGATCAGATGCTGCATTACTTACTAGCGGATTGAGACCAAAGGCATATTCCACCCCATTAGGAATCTTATCCCCGTCGTGATCACCAGAAAAGCCACCCGTCACAGCTGGGTAGCTGTTAACAACCCAAGCATCGTAACCACTCAGCGCAGCGATAGTCACCTCCTTCATCGCGCCAAAGCCAAACCAACGGCAACCCACCCGGGGACGCACGCGTATCACGAACGAGTCACCAGCCACCAAAGTTTTTCCCGCCGTCGTATCATTCAAAGTAAAACCAGTCGCCGTATCAGCCAGCGCAGTCGTCTCAGCATCATCCAGATAGCTCGAATTCGTGATTGTAACATCATCAATAAAAAATCCAAAATTCGCAGTCGTCCCTTGTACAACCCCCGATCCATTACCCTCCATAAGGAAACGTACATGGATGATCTGCCCATGGTATGCAGACACATCGATACTTTGCTGAATCCAGTTCGAGTCCCAAAGACCACTGCTAAGACCCGCACCATTTCTTGTCCACACCGTCGACCAAGTCGCACCTCCATCGGAAGAAACCTGAGCCTTCAATGTGGTCGGTGGATTCGCAAACCTCCCACGCTGGTAAAATTCCAACTGGCTGGTCGCGCCAGGGATAGCATCGCGTGTCACCACAAAATGCTGATCGTCAAAAACACCACTCGGATAAGTCAGCTGGAAAGCCTTCGATCCAGTGCGCACCAACCCAGTCTGACGTACATCATAACCAGCCGAAGTCCCATCCGTAATATTCGGAACAGGGCTATCCTCAGCACCCTCAACCCAAGCCGTCGAAAAAGATGTCGCAATCTCCACCTCATAAGCCTCCGCCCCTGAAATACTGTTAAACGTATACGTTTGCCCGGAAGGCGGTGGCGTCGATGTGCCTGAGATGGTCACCGAATCCCCCAAAATGTCGGGATTCATCAAAGTCACCGTATAGGTATGGCTACTCGGACCAGGGCCATTGATATTGCTCACCGTAACAACATAAGGGAGATCAGTAGTAACCGTAGAAGGAATTCCGGTTGGCTCCCATACAATCGTATTATCACCAAACCCGTTATCGTTATTGGATATAATACTAAGCGACACACTCGATCCACCTTGGGTCATCGTCACAGTAGCACCGGAAAAATTAGCTCCCGGATAACTGAATGACCAGCGGTCAGGAACAAGATTGACCGGCACATAACCATCGTTCGGCCAAGCCACAAACTGAGGTGTCGGTGCTGACTTAAATGAACCACTCACCCACAACGCGTTCGCAGCCGAGAAACCACCACTTGCGGGAACATCCCCAGTCCCCATGACCTGCGCACGTGAGTAAAGAATCCAGCGGCGATGCCCGACAACCTCATTGCCAGCACCGGGATCAAACATATATCCGTCGATCGCGCCCGGACCATAAGAACCCAAAGCCAAGTTAGAATTCCCTGCTGCCTCGGCTCCGTCCGTCGTGTAACATGCCCAACCCGCTCCAGGTGTATGACTGAGCGCACCCTGTGCCGACATCATCAGTGCCGCTTGCTGGGATTTGGCCGAAGATGTCGCATCAAATGTAATATCACCCGGCATTCCGACCATCGCCCGGTAATAATTCACCCTACGCAGGACGTCATCTTTGAAATCTGATGCCGTCGTGCCCGCATTGCAGGTGCCTATATTACCGGTCCAGTTGATCTTACTCGCGTAATCCTCCGACGCCATATAAATACAGTTATAAAACGCAAGCACATCCTGGCGATCGAAACGATCCACAGCCAGACCCGTTGTCGCATTCGGATTACCCGCCCCCGGCGTCCAAGCATTGGCAGTAGCCGAAATCAACCATGCCAGTAAAGCCAGGCACCTTACTAGAGATTTGGTGTGTGATCCGGTACTGTAAGCTGTCATATCCATCGTTTAAGGCCTGTGACAAAAAGCGAAGAGATATTTATAACAACATTATTATCAACTGTCCAATACTAATAGAATGATTGGAGCACTGCGTTCACCACAACATCCTTCAAAACTCATACGTTCCAAACGCTCGGGAGCTGAATCAATCTGCACTGGCAACGCCAAAATAGTTTACAAATCAGACGACTCACACTAATTCTGATCACGCCTCAGAAGGGCACTAACCATCACACCCATTCAGGAGAACCATCATGCTAGACGAATTATTGAAACGCCCGGTCATACCGGTCATTGTGATTGATGATGCTAAGGATGCAGAACCTCTGGCAGAGGCGCTTCTCGAAGGCGGCCTGGATGTCATCGAGGTAACTTGTCGCACCGCCGCTGCCCCTGATGCTCTGGCACGCATCAAAAATTCATTCCCCGATATGCTTGTGGGAGCAGGAACCGTAGTCACTCCCGAGCAAGCTCAAATGTGTATCGATGTCGGGGTTGATTTCGGTTTAGCCCCCGGACTGAATCCAGACACCGTGCGTTTTTTCCAAAAATCGGAAACACTTTTCATTCCAGGGATTATGACGCCATCTGACATCGAGCGCGGACTGGCGCTGGGATGCAAAATGCTGAAGTTTTTCCCTGCTGGTGCCATTGGTGGCCCTGCTATGCTAAAGAATCTCGCCGCACCTTATGGCCCGCTGGGAGTCCGTTTTTGCCCCACGGGTGGCGTCAGCCTGGACAACATGAATGACTATTTGTCCATGTCAGTTGTTAGTGCCATTGGTGGCTCATGGCTTGCAACCAAACAACAGATTGCTGATCAGCAATGGGATCTGATCACTCAACAAGTCAAGGATGCCTTGGAGAAAGCCGCTGAGGTAGCCGGGTAATAATAGAGCCTCATTCTCGATGAGGTTAGAACTTCCTCTATCCATGCCGACCCCACCGTGATTCCAAGCGACTTACAAAATCAAATTGGATTCCGCTCGACCTGAATCACACCAACTGCGCTTTGGCATATCCATGAACGTCCTCATAGGACAACCTGCGGAGCAGCCCCCAATGGTCATGCTGGTATAGCCGGTAACGCATCATACCCGGACTATGGATCCCGCATAAGAAACGTGCGAGTCGTTCAGGGCTAGCGAGGGCTGGTTTGCGGAGCGCAACGACCTGCTGCACCACCTTCAACTCCTCCGGAGTAATTTCATCCACGGGTGTTTGAGGTAGTTTACGCGGTCTTGTTTCGCCCAGACACGATGAACAATGTCCACATGGCTCTGCTAGCTTTTCTCCAAAATGCGCTAACAAGGAGACCGCGATGCATTTTCGACTGGTTGCAATGGCAAATACCGATTCAACACGGCTCAATTCGTCACCTGCGTGATCTAGGATGACCTGATACATTTCATCCGTGAGCTGCGATAAACGATCGGGCTGTTTACGAATACGGTAGTGATTCAAGCTGTGGCTGAATTTCATACGTGCATCACCGCTGGCGTTGAGTTCGGAGAGGAGTAGCATAAGCTTTTGCTGCTCTGCGGCAGTACCACCGGAAACCTCGGTAAGATTAACGCGCTGGCGTGTTTCCAGGATAGGCTTAAGCAACTTTTGTTCAGCAGGTTTGAAACCGAGCAATATCTTGGGAATCGGCTCGAGCGGCACGGCGTGACACCAGAGCCACGATCCTTCATCCGGCACGATCAGACCGAGGATTTCCAACCGGGCAATCAGAATATCCAATGCAGTCCTCGGCACATCATTCAAGGTGCTCAGATCGTAATGCGAAACCACCGCGCGTCTCCCCTGAGAAAAGAACCTACCGATGATATTTTCCACCGCCCTACGCGTCGGCTTCTGTGCGACCACAAAGTTTTTCAACAACGCACGATCATTCTCACTGATTAACAGGAGACACTTACTGACCTCTCCATCACGGCCCGCCCTGCCACTTTCCTGAATCCATCCCTCGGGTGACTTCGGTGGCTGATAGTGCACCACAGTCCGCACGTTGGGCATATCCACCCCCATACCAAAAGCGATCGTCGCACAAATAACAGGTGTTTTTCCTGCCAGAAACTCATCCTGCACCTCACTGCGGGCCTCTGCGGTCATTCCAGCGTGATACGCACGGGCATGCACACCAACATTTCTCAGCATGGTAGCTACTGATTCAACGGTCTCACGTTTGGTCGCGTAGACAATGGCGGGGCAACTCGATGGATCCGACAAACAATCTAACAAACACGCATCCTTATCCACATCCGCGCAAGGGCGGATAAGGAAATGCAGATTGGGACGGAAGAATGAGGTCTGAACCTGATCACGCTTGAGAATACCGAAGGCTTTGCGAATCTCTCGCGCCACAGACGGACCCGCTGTTGCGGTGAGAGCGAGTACCGAGCGAGGTTTTATTTTGCGCACCATCTTCGCCAGACGCAGATAGGATGGCCGGAAACTATGCCCCCATTCCGAGACACAATGAGCCTCGTCAACAGCAACCAAGGACACGTTTTTTGTTTTCAATAACTCCAGCAAACTCGACTGACTAAGCCACTCTGGCGAGACGTAAAGCATCTTCAGTTTACTACGGGTGATGTAATCTATCGTAGCTTCGTTTTCTTTCTCTGTGCCTGTAGAATCGAGGCGTAGAGCATCGATTCCATTCCTCTGCAAGACTTCCACTTGATCACGCATCAATGCAATAAGCGGGGAAACGACAACGGTCAGCCCATCAAGCATCACGGCAGGAAGTTGGTAACAAAGCGATTTCCCTCCACCCGTCGGGAGTACCGCCAGGGTATTCACTCCGTCCATGACACGTTCGACAACCTCTTGCTGTCCACCACGCAGTGAATCGTGTCCGAAATAATTTTTGAGAGCCTTGCTGATTGCCTCTTCCATCTTACCTCCCCCCCACCATCTCACATGCCAACTGGATCGCGTGAATCATTGAGCTGGGATCTGCCTTACCTGTCCCGGCGATGTCATAAGCCGTCCCATGGTCCGGGCTGGTCCGAGGGTATGGTAAACCAAGGGTCACATTCACCCCCG
>JARFPV010000137.1 GCA_029288115.1 Akkermansiaceae bacterium
GGATAGACGCCTGGTTAGGAAATGATGCGAGCCAAAGTGGATAATCCGCGCCGCTGGACAGGAAAATTTTCAGTACAAGGCCGGATGCCATGCCGATGATCACAGTGGCGAGTGCCGCTGGAGCGGTGACCCGACGCCATAGGATACCGAGCAGGAATACGGCGGCGAATGGAGGGGCGAACAGCACGTAGAGGGAAATCACATATTCGAATAGTCCGCCACCCAGATCGCCAATATAACGGCCAACTACGATCGCCACCGCAAGCACCACAACCGATGCCACCACACCAACAACCACAAGGTCCTTGTCCGGGCACTTTGGCTTCCAGAGTCGACGGTAGAGATCAAAGGTGATAATGGTCGACGTCGAGTTCAACACGCTGTTGACCGTGGACTGGATCGCACCAAAGAGTGCCGCGAGGAATAACCCGCGCAAGCCGATCGGGATCAGGTCGTGGATGAGCTTCACGTAGCCTTTGTCGGCGGCTGGTTTGACATCGCCCCACGGCTCGAGCATCAGCAGTTCGGGCTTCATCGCGAAGAGAACCATGCCCGGAACAATCGTGATGATTGGCAGAATCACCTTCAGCCATCCCGCGAACACAATACCCATGCGGGCATGGTACATGTCCTTCGCACCAAGCACACGCTGGATCATGAACTGGTTGAGCACGTTGTACCAGAGACTCACCGAAAGCAGGAATGCCAACATACCGACGGCAGGCGTGAGCGGATGGCTCGCCGGCTGCACCACCGACAGGCGGTTATAACTATCCTGCCCCGCCAGCTCCTGGGTATTGCTCTGCACCGCCTCCTTCCACTGACCACTGGTCGCCTCGTTACGCTCGATCATGACACCAAAGCCATCAACCACTCCGCCACCCTCAGGTGCCAACGTATTCAGGCCTAACAAGGTCACCACAACACCGCCCGCCAGCATCACCAGCACGGTAAACAGATCCGTCCACGCCACCGATGACAAACCGCCGTATATCGCCCATATCCCGGCGACGATTCCCAACCCGATGATCGATGGCCACAGGTCCCAACCAAACAGCTCGTGCAAGGCAAGTGCGCCACCGTAAAGCACTGCTGCGAGGAAGGCGACCACATTACTGATGATTGTCACCACCGCAAACACCGTGCGTACCGTGGGACTGAAACGTTTCTCCAGATACTCCGGCGTGGTGAACACCTTGGAGGAAAGTAAAAAAGGAACAAAGAACCAGATCAGGATCGCGAAGGTGGCGACGTTCGCCCACTCGTAAAGCGAGACACACACACCGTAAACCATCGCCGCGCCGACCATGCCGATGAACTGGTCGCTGGAAATGTTCGATGCAATGAACGAGCCGCCGACCACGTACCAGGGCAGTTTTTTCCCCGCCAGGAAGTATTCCTCTGCATTCGCCCGCTCACCGCGCCCGGCCATGTAGCCGATCACCGAGAGGATCACAAAAAATAGCGCAAAAGCAATGTAGTCCCAATGGTGCAGACCGAATGATGCTTCGGCTAACAGGAGTTGCGGTGGGTTGATCATGCTTAATTAAGAATGTCTGGAAGATGCCGTGGTTATCATCGTTAGATGGATCTTGTTTCAAGATGCCTCGAAGAGCTGGATACCACTCTATGCAAAACCTACACAAATGGAATGTACAGAAACCAACAAATTCATGCATTAATCCGATTTAATAAAGGTCGTTTTGTGGCGTTCCCAAGTAAATCCCAACGGGATTCTGTGATGCAGTCTGGAAAGGAAAAGGCCCGGTCCGCATTTCGGCGGGCCGGGCCTGTCATTTGTGAGTCGGTCTTTAGATACGGCGACGCAGAATCAAGGCTAATCCACCGAGGCCGAGCAAGGCTGTGGTGGAGGGCTCGGGCACGACGCCAAAGTCGTCGATAGTCGCGGTTCCAGCACCGTCTCCGCCTTTGGTGATCTGATAGTTCACAAACGTGTCATGAACCGCTGAAGCATAGGAGGTTCCCGTGTACTTCAGCACATCATTCGCCAGGAACTGATAGTCGTCGCCGGCACGCACGATATCCAACTTGACGGTATCGGAGAACGAAGCTCCGATATCTTCGTTGAACAGGTCGAAGCTTCCGGTGCCGACATCTTTTCGCACGCGTAATTTGTATGTCCCGCTCTCCCATCGAATTCCCCACTCGTATCTTTCGTTGGAATCCAAGAGACCAGGTGCCGCGGTGTCCCCGATCATCAGCCCCACCTGATGCCAGGTGCCGCCCGTGACATTAAAGTCCACAACCGTCATTGTGACCGGATCGCTCGCTGATCGCGTGTCGCCTGTGCGGTAGAGGCCCAGAACAGCTCCACCGCCGCCGCCGCCATCCAGATCCAGATCCTCATCGGTGCTGTTCCAGACAGGGGTTGTGCTTTCGGAGCCAAAGTAGGAATACTGGGTCCATTCGGTGCTGATGTTCGGATCGGTGCTGAAGTCGTCGAAGGTAGTTGCCGCATACAGTGTCGGCACCGCCAGAAGCCCCACCGCTGCGAAGGGCAGTGCTGTTTTTGTTAGTGTAGTTGTTCTCATATTATTTGTGGTTTTGTTGTTTCGATAGGTCCTGAATCATCCGTGTTGAGATGAATGAGCAGGCCACTAAACTACCCAAAACCCGCTCGAATGGAATGTACTGAAGCGGATGAATTCATGTACAAATCCGACTTTTTATACCACAAAACACCTGCTGCTCTGTTCGGCGGCAGTTTGATTTCGCTCGCGAGTGTCAGCTCACTTCCTGTTTCGCAAGCTCGGTGACCGCCTCAAGAGATCCCTCGGCGTAGGGGGTCTGCCAGACGGCATAGAGTGATGGGCCGCGGTACACGGGTGCGGGTGGCAAGTAACCGTGATTACCGTTGCTGAGATTGAGCACAAGACAATGCGGGTGCTGCTCCCGGAGTTCACTTTGAAGCGCTGAATAGGCTTCGAAAGGAACACCGATCAGGGGAACGGCACCCAATTTCCAGGTCCAGACCCGTTCGCTGGATGTCGCGCCGTCGCCGACTGATTCCCTCACCCGGAGTTGGCGGACGAGGCGTTCGTAGGCAAACCCGCCGGGTGTCTCCTCCATCAGGGAGCGGATTTCTTCCAAGCCGGGAAGGTCCGGCTTCAGCGGCAGATCAATCGATGGTGCGTTGGCGAAAACCGATCCCGAAAGCTCACCGGCATCCGGTTTCCACAGTGCGAGTGGAGCGCCGGACTCCAGCGCGCCGTCAAACACCATGTCGCTCTGCCCCGGCGTGAGCATTTCCAGCAAGCTCATCGCAGCGTGACCGAGGACACGTCCGTGACGGTCCGCCGCGGCAGGATCACCAAGGTATTGCTCGGCCGGCGCGAGTTCACCGGAGGCACCTTGTAGAAACAAACATGGAGCGTCGGTGGCATTTTCAACCAGCCCACGTGTTGCCCCGGGGAAGTCCGGGGATACCAGTTTATTGTCCCACGCCAGCGTGGTCGGGTGGCATGCGTAGTTGACCAGAGTCGCGCGGGTTCGATTCTCGGCATCAAAAACCCGCGCCACCACCAGGGTGTCGTCGGCAGGTTCATCCGGGTGCCATCCGGTCAGCACACGTTGTGGGTCACTCGGATCGGGAAGGTCTCGATAGGTAGCAAGCTCACAGGTGCCGGCGTGAAACAAGAGTGAGGACTCGCGCAGGTCATCGATCGCGGCCTTCGCACCCGCGATGCATGCCTCACGCAAGGTGTCGAGGTAGGCAATGGTCGCCTCTGGGTTCGACTCGGGCGGCGGTTCGGAATCGAGCAATGGCGCCGCATGCGTGTGAGTGAGGTGGACGATCAGGTTTTCCTCCGGCAGATTGAGTGCCTCACAGAGCGCCAGGCGCAGCCAGTCCGCATCGGCGCGGGCACGCCACCAGCCGAGGTCGAGGCTGATCAGCAGCAAGGGCGGATCGATATTCTCTGAAATAGCCAGTGCAGTGCCGGTGAGGGGTCGGTGCACGCCTGTCGCAAACCAGCGGTCGGAGGCACCCCAGTTTTTCACCCCGACATCCAGCCCAGGGGTGATGTCCCATCGTGACACCCCGAATCGTGCGCGCAGGCCGGGGAATCGGGTTTGTCGGGTCATACGGGAACAGTTAGGGTTATGGCTTCAATAAACCGCACGCCCTCCTGAGAGATCGAAGGTGAATCCGGTGTTAAAGCTGGCCTCTGGGGAGACAATCCAACAGGCCATCGAGGCCAGCTCGTCGAGCGTGCCGCAGCGTTTCATCGGGATTTTGTCGGTCATGTATTTCACCTGCTCGGGCTCCATGTTATCGACTAGTGCCGTCTGAATCACAGCGGGTGCCAGGCCATTCACGGTGATGCCTGTCTCGGCGTACTCCTTGCCCGCGGATTTAACCATGCCGATCACACCCGCTTTACTGGTCGAGTAGCACACCATTCCAGCATTGCCTTCCTTGCCTGCAATCGAGGCAACGAGCAGCACCCTACCGTAGTCGTTCGGGGTCATGTGCTTGATTGCCTCCCGGCATGTTAGAAATGATCCACGAACGTTTACTGCCTGGACTTGTTCGAAACCCGAGAGTGGGACGTCCTCGATTTTCACACCATTTGGCCCGACGATTCCAGCACAGTTCACCATCACATCCAATCGACCAGCGGTGGCGTTGATTTTTTCAAAGGTAGAGGTCACGGATACCTCATCCGCCACATCCACGGGTTCGAATTCACAGCCGATCCGTTCTGCGGCAGCGGTGCCCAGCTCTTGGTCGCGGTCGACGATCCACACCCGCGCACCTTCATGGGTTAGGCGTGTGGCAATATGCAGGCCAAGTCCATCGGCACCGCCGGTAATGATGGCGACCTGATCTTTGAAGCGTTCGTTTGTCATGGTTTTTTCCCGTTAGATTGATGCGCGCACTTCCTGCCGCTGGGTGCCGAGTCCATCGATGCCAAGTTCGACCACATCACCAGCATTCAGATACACTGGTGGATCCTGTCCCATCCCGACGCCTGGGGGCGTGCCGGTGGAGATGATATCGCCAGGTTGCAGGGTCATGAACTGGCTGATGTAACTGACGAGATGAGGCACCTTGAATGCAAGCTGCGCAGACGAACTGTCCTGTTTCTTTTCATCATTCACGGTGAGCCACATGCCGAGCTGATTGTGATCTGCAATTTCATCCTGGGTAACGAGCCACGGGCCGATCGGTGCGAAGGTATCACAGCTTTTTCCTTTCACCCATTGGCCACTGCGCTCGAGCTGGAATGCCCGCTCGGAGTAGTCGTTGTGCAGGCAAAACCCGGCAACGTAATCCATCGCATCGGCTTCATCGACATAACTTGCGGTGCGTCCGATCACCACAGCGAGTTCGACTTCCCAGTCGGTTTTCTCCCCCGCCCTTGGCAAAGTCAGTCCGTCGTTCGGTCCGCAAATCGCGGAGGTTGCCTTAAAGAAAAGCACTGGCTCCTCGGGCAAGTCCATGCCTGCCTCCTCGGCGTGATCGACAAAGTTCAAGCCGACGCAGACAATCTTGCCGCAGTGTGCGATCGGTGGCCCGATCCGTTCCGATTGCGGCACCTCGGGGAGTGAGTCACCATTCGAAACGAGCCAATCGGCCAGACGGGCAATGCCGTCGTTTTCAAAAAACTCCTCGGTAAAATCGGGAGTAAAGGCGGAGACATCTCGCCAGCTTCCATCCTCGGCAACGATGCCGGGGTTTTCCTGTTTGGGTTGTCCAAAGCGGATCAGTTTCATGGATTTGTTCGGTAAAAGTTGTTAGGGATTCGATCGTCCGCAGGCTTTGCAGAGGAGGTCAAACAATCGGAATGCCTCGTTCTCTGTTTCCGGGTCGAGCTTAAACCCAACCGGGCCTCGGGTGATGCGGTTCGGAAAAACTCCCTGCCGGTGCAGCAGTGCTTTTTCCACGCTTAGGTAACCATCGAGTCCGTGTTGCAGGGAGATCAGCGGTGCGATAAGCCCTTGGAGTTCGGTGGCGCGCTGCAGGTCGCCGGCTTCCAGAGCATCCCACTCGGCACGGATTGCCCAGAGGATTTCCGTGCCCGGCATGGTACCAAAAATCCCGCGCTGGTAGGAATCTAGCAGAGCAATACCGCCGCTGCCCTCGAATACTCTGAGACCAGGGCCACCGCCGTCACGCAACAAGCTGAGGTTTGGTCCGAGAGGTTCGGCTTCGGGTTTGAACAGAACGCGGTCGCCGAAACGTTGGTGCAAATCAGCCTGGGTTTCAACCGGCAGGGGTTCGCCGACATATCCGCTGGCGTCCTGCACGATGACCGGTAGGTCGGTGGCGGCAATGATCGCCTCGTAGTAGCGAACTTTTTCTGCAAGCAAGGCTCGTGTAGCAGCAGGTGGGATCGCCATCAGCGCGTCCACGCCAGCCTCTGTTGCCGCGCGGACATGACGGACGGCTTGCACCGTACTCTCATCCCCAACGCTCATCACGACCGGGCCGCGACCCGCATTCATGGCCACTAACCGCTGGGCGAGCTCATCACGCTCGGCATCGGTGAGACGGAGCACCTCCGTGACCATCGCAGCAACGATACCATGGGCACCATTTTCGTATGCCCAGTCGACCTCCTTGGCGAGCGTGTCCCAGTCGATTGATTCATCCTCGTGGAATGGCAACTGCAGCACCGGCAGCACACCGGCGAGTGATTGTTCTGATTTCATGATTTTTGGTGGAGAGATTGTTACCAGTCGCCTACCGCGCCATCCGAGTAAAACACGCGCTGGAGCTGTTCTTGTTGGAACGGATGCTTGGCGATTTCTTTTTCGTCGAGCTCGACGCCGAGTCCCGGAAGGGTGTTAGGTTTCACCGTGCGGGTTTTAGGATCGACTTGGAATCCTTCTTTGACGACGTCATCCCGCCATGGCACGTCGCTGTGAACGCTTTCGCAAATCACATACGAAGGTGTGGCGAAGCCGAGTTCGATGGACGCCGCGGTACTCACCGGCCCCTGCGGGTTGTGTGGTGCGAGCGAAACGCGGTAGGCTTCTGCCATGGCGGCGATGCGGCGCGCTTCGGATAATCCACCGCAGTGGGTGATGTCGGGCTGGAGCACCGAGCAGGCACGTTTTTCCAAGAGCTCACGGAAGGAATGCTGGCCGATGAGCCGCTCGCCGGTAGCGATTGGAGTTTTTACCGCATCCTGGATGCGGGCGATGTCATCCATCGATTCCGGCCAGCACGGCTCTTCAAAAAAGTAGAGGTCATACGGCTCGAGTGCCTTGGCGAACTGCATTCCCATGCACGGTGACGGGCGGGCATGGCAGTCGACCATGATATCGATGTCCGGCCCGACCGCATCACGCATCGCCTCGACGCACTCGGCGGCGTAACGCACCGGGCGGGTGCCCTCAAGCGGCATGGTCGGCGGCACGGCCATGGATTTAAAGGCGGTAAAGCCATCCTCGACCGCCTCCTGGGCGAGTTCGCCGAAGCGTTTGGCATCGGAACAATCGGTTTCATAGAAATCCTCCATGCGCCCGCCGCCGAGGTGGCAGTAGAGGCGGATGTGATCGCGCACCGGACCACCCCAAAGCTGGTGCACGGGCACCCCGTGAACTTTCCCAAGGATATCCCAAAGTGCCAGATCGATACCACTGATGGCGGTGCCACGGACGATGCCGTTGCCGTGCCAGAAATGCTGGCGGAACATCATCTGCCAGAGGTGCTCGATTCGGCGTGGGTCCTCGCCAATCAGAAGCTGACTGATGTCCTCTACAGCCCCGACTACCGAGCGTGTGTGCCATTCCAGGGTGGCTTCCCCCCAGCCATAGAGCCCGGGCTGGTCGGTGATGACTTTGACAAATACCCAGTTGCGCATGCGTGCATGGCATACGTGGGTTTCGATACGTTCGATTTTCATAAATGGTGTGCTGAGCGCTTCCTGTGTTATAGGGAAGATGTTGGTTCGTGGGAATGTAGTAATCCGGGAGATGTTATGTACAAATCCGACATCAGGAGTCAACAAATCCTCGCACCTGGCGGACCTGGCGGTAGCTCGCGGGCGGCATCCCGAAGCGGGACTTGAAACTGCGGGAGAAATGGAATGGGCAGTTGAAGCCGCAATTCTCGGCGATGTCCTCGATCGTCCGGTCCGGGTATGCGAGTAGCCGGGACGCACGCTGCAGCCGGGCCTCAATCAGCCAGGCTTTTGGCGGCATGCCTGTGTGCGCTTTGAACAAGCGACTAAAGTAGTCCACGTTGAGTCCGCACGAGTCCGCCCAATCGGCGATGGAGACCTCGTCGCCAAGGCGTTGCTGGATCCACTCCTGAGCAGCGAGCACGTGGTGGGTGGTCTTTGGATTCCCCTCTGCCGCTCCGGGGTCGGGACCAAGTGCTTCCTGAAGCTCTGCCAACCACTTGAAAAAAGCACCCGTGACATGAAAATTACGCCAGCGGCTCTCGGTGTCCAAGACCTCCAGCACCTCACCGAACCGCTGCTCGTAGGATTTACTATCCTCTAACTTGTAATGACGCTGGTATTCGTGCCGGAGTAATACGTTAAAGTCATCGTCGCGGCTGAGCGAGAGGCATG
>JARFPV010000677.1 GCA_029288115.1 Akkermansiaceae bacterium
CCCCCCCCCCACAAGACAATCTTCGTCGGCAGCGTCAGATGTGTATAAGAGACAGACCGATGAGCGTTAGGCGGTGGCCATGAGTGCCTCAATTTCGTCAGCCTCGATTGGAATGTTTGCCATCAAGTCGATGTTTTTGCCTTCACCGATGAGGAAGTCGTTTTCGAGCCGAATTCCCATGTTCTCCTCTGGGATGTAGATGCCTGGTTCAATGGTGAATACCATACCAACGGCGAAAGGCTCTTCTGTGGGGCTCACATCATGCACGTCGAGGCCGAGATGGTGCGAAGTGCCGTGCATGAAGTATTTTTTGACGAGCGGTTTTTCGTCGCTTTGTTTATTTGCTTCATCTGCATCGATGAGTTCGAGCTTGATCAGCTCCTCCTCCATAAATGCGACCGACTTCTTTTGATAATCGGACGGCAGCATTCCTGGGCGCATGATTTCATTACATTTGCGCAGCACATTGAGTACTGAATTATAGACCGCGCGTTGGCGGTCAGTGAATTTTCCGTTGACCGGTATGGTTCGGGTCATGTCGGCGTTCCAATTGCCGTATTCGGCCCCAACATCCATGAGTAGCATCTCGCCGTCTTCACAGACTTGGTTGTTTTCCATGTAGTGGAGGCAGAGGGCATTCTTGCCGCTGCCAATGATGGGTATGTAGGCAAAACCCTTGGATTTATTCCTGATAAATTCGTGGATGTATTCCGCTTCGACTTCCCACTCGGCAACGCCAGGTTTGACGAATTGTAGAATCCTTCGGAACCCCGCTTCAGTAATGTCGCAGGCTTTCTGAAGCATCTTGACCTCCTCCTCGTCCTTGATGATCCGCAGGCGGTGCATAAGAGGGGCAAGCCGCTCAAACTTGTGTAATGGGTATGCGGCCATACATTTTTTAATGAAGCGGGAATCGCGAGTTTGCACTGTGATTTCGGGACGAAGGTGCTCATTGACGTTCAGATACACGTGCTCCGCCTGTTGAATCAGGCGGTGTAGTGTTTCATCAAACAGGTTGGTCCACTGGATGTTTTTAACGCCGGAGAGTGCGGTTGCCTTTTTCTTGGTAAGCTTCTCACCCTCCCAGATCGCGATATGTTCATTGGTCTCGCGTATGAATAGAATTTCCCGGTCATTTTCTTTTTTAGCATCAGGGAACAGGAGTAGTATAGATTCCTCCTGGTCGATTCCCGACAGGTAGTATAAATCTGTATTCTGCTTCAGTAACATCGTGCCGTCCGCATTAGTCGGCATCACATCGTTTGAGTTCAGGATTGCGATACTAGATCCACTCAAGAGCTCCCGTAGGCGGGAACGATTTCGGACGAATAGTTCGGAATCAGCAGGATCGTATCTCATGCGCCTGATACCATCCTAGCACTCACCAGGATGCAACATTAATCCAAGGTAGCAACTGACAGGGGAGAAGCCTAACAGATATTGTTTAGCTGTGGCCCCATCCCAATTTTTGACGCAGCGTGGTGTAAAATGATCTACCTTCCAGCCGAAGTAGAGGAAGCGCGTGCCCAGCCTGTTCCACAACGATTCGGTCACTATTTTGTATATCAACGACCTCACGGCCGTCCACGGTGAAGAGCATTGGGCATTCGGCATCAGCAGCCGGAGCGAGTTCGACCGTTGAATTGTCTGACACGACCAACGAGCGGTTACTTAGGCTGTGCGGACAGATAGGTGTGATGACAAAAACATCTGCTTTAGGTGCAATCAGTGGTCCTCCCGCGGAGAGGGAATAGGCAGTTGATCCCGTCGTCGTGGCTACGATCAATCCATCCGCACGATAGTGGTTCAGTAGCTCTCCATCCACCCATGCGTCAAGCGAGACTAACCGGCCCGTTTGCCCACGTGCCAGTGTGATTTCGTTCAGCGCACGGAAATGCTGTTTGTTTCCATTTTCCGCGATGACCGTCGCTTTAAGCTGCATCCGCTTGATTAACGTGTACTTTCCCGAGGTGATGGCATCGGCAAAAATGTCCACCTCCTCATCCGTGCAAGTGGTCAGAAATCCAAGTGTGCCTATGTTGATGCCTGCCACCGGAATAATGGCCGGGCCGATCTGACTGGCGGCATTGAGCATAGTCCCATCACCACCAAGTACGGCGACCAAGTCACACGTCTTGGCAAAAGTCGCAGGATCGACACCATTTTTATGGTTAACGAGCTGCGCGGTGTGCGTCTCAAGTACAGGAGTGACGTCTTTTTTTTCCAGAGCGACACAGAGTGCCTCAAGCGCATCCTTGGCTCCGTTCTTGTTCGGGTTTGCAATGATACCGACTTTCACGTAGGCGAGAATAGCTGTTTGCCTTGAAAAATACAGCACAAACACTTGTCTAAGCTCACATGAGCCGATTTGTGTGAGCATTCATTTCTTAGGTTGAATTATTAAGGATATTATGATATTCAATAAAACATGAACGGTTTAAGTCGGTTTCTAAGACATTTTGCTGCCCTTGTTTGCGCAATCGCGGTTATGGGCACCACTTCCTGTGATAAGGTCAAGGACCTCACATCCAGCGCACAGTCCTGGCTGGGTGATGACGATGAAAAGGAGGAGGGCGGTGACCAGGCTGCTGATGTGATTTCTGTCGATAAAACGGAAGGCGAGAAAATCATCAACAGTGAATCTCGCCTGGTGATGGTGGAATACTATTCGGACACATGACCTCCGTGCAAAAAAATCGCTCCCGTGCTGGAGAGACTCGCTAAGAAAAATGCCGATAAGGTTCGTATCGTCAAAGTGGATGTTTCTGAGCACCGTGAGTGGGCGCAGCAGCAGAACGTAAGGGGTATTCCCACATTTCAGATCTACAGTGCAGGTAATAAACTGGAGCAATTCGCCGGTGGCTATCCGGAAGAGTATATTCAGAAAAAAATCGACCGTCATGCCGAGGCGGTTGCATCCACCGAGGGTGTGAAGGTTGAGGGGGGCGAGGCTGCACCCGTTCAGGCGATAAAGCCGATGCCCAAGGACTGGCTTCCGCCTGGCGTGACTCGTAAATAGGGCTCAGGTTGCCGTTTCTTATCCAAACTCGACGATTGACCCGCTCGGTCTCAGTGGCTAGCGTCCGCGCCGCCGAGTTAACATGAGCGCGATGAGTGAGGACAACAAAAACTACAAGGACACCCTGAGCCTGCCAGAGACCACCTTTCCGATGCGTGGTGATCTGGTCAAGAACGAGCCGTTGCGTCTTGAGAGCTGGGAAAAGCAGAACCTCTACCAGAAGATTCAAGAGCGCCGTAAGGTAGCCGACGCCCCGCGCTTTATTCTTCATGACGGCCCCCCATTTGCCAATGGAGACGTGCACATGGGCACTGCTCTGAACAAGGTGCTCAAGGACCTCGTTCTGAAATCCAAAACCATGGCCGGTTTTGAGACACCTTATATCCCTGGTTGGGATTGTCACGGTTTGCCCATTGAGTTCAAAGTCATGCAGGACGCCCGCGATGAGGAACCTGCTGAAATCCGTCGCCGATGCGAGGAGTTCGCCCGCGGCTGGATCGAGACACAGAAGGCATCTTTCAAACGCCTTGGTGTCCTCGGTGATTGGGATAAGCCCTACCTCACGCTCGATCCCGCTTATGAGTCGGATATCATCCGAACCTTTGCCACCATGGTGGAAAAGGGTCTTGTTTATCAGTCACAAAAACCTGTGCAGTGGTCCTATGGCGCCAAGACGGCTCTCGCCGAGGCGGAAGTCGAATACCAGGATAAAAAATCCATCGCGATCTTTGTCAAATTTGAGGTGCCGGACACTCCGAAACTGCCCGCAAATTCATCCTTTGCCATTTGGACGACCACCCCATGGACTCTTCCTGCGAACCTCGGTATCGCAGTGCACGAGCGCCTGACCTACGTGGTTGGTCGGTTCACCAAGGAGGAATCGCCGGATCAGAATATCATCATCGTCCGTGAGCTACTGGAAGAGTTTCAAGAGAAAACAGGGTGGGCGCTCGCCGAAGAGCTTGCCGAAATCAAAGGCTCCGAGCTCGAAGGCCTGGAAGCGCAGCATCCATTCATTGATCGGCTTTCCAAAGTGATCCTTGCACCATTCGTGACTACCGAAACAGGAACAGGTGCAGTGCACATTGCTCCTGGACATGGTGCGGATGACTACTCAGCCGGAATGCAAAATGGCCTCGCAGTGCTCTCACCGGTGGATGATGACGGCAGATTTACTGAGGAAGTCGGCGTGCCTGAACTTGTCGGGTTGCACGTCATGGAGGACAATGAGGCAAACATCGGCGTGCTTCGAATCCTAGCTGCAAAAGGTGCCTTGCTCGGCAAGGAGAACTACAAGCACTCTTATCCGCACTGCTGGCGATCAAAAACACCGATCATTTTCCGCGCTGTTGAGCAGTTTTTCATCAGCATCGATGAACTGCGTAAGAAGGCACTTGCTGAAATCGATGAGACAACTTGGCTGCCAGCCTGGGGACGGAATCGAATCTACGGAACGGTCGAAGCCCGTCCTGACTGGTGTATCTCGCGTCAGCGTACGTGGGGTGTTCCGCTGCCTGTGTTCTTTGAAAAAGACGGCACAGTTATCCTGGATGCAGATGTTGCACGTAAGGTAGCTGACCTGGTGGAAACAGAGGGCACCAACATCTGGTTTGAGCTGTCGGATGCCGAACTCGCTGACCGACTCGGCCTGCCGGAAGGAAGCACCAAGTGCGGCGACACTCTGGACGTGTGGATTGATTCCGGAAGCTCACACGTTGCTGTGATGGATCGGCACCCTGAGCTTTCTCGTCCGGCAGATCTTTATCTTGAAGCTACCGACCAGCACCGTGGGTGGTTCCAGAGTAGTCTCATGCTTAGTGTGGCGGTCAGTGACAAAGCACCATACAAATCCGTTCTCACACATGGCTTTGTTGTTGATAAGGATGGGGGAAAAATTTCCAAGTCCGCGGCCAAGGCTAAAGGGAAACCTACGGATGCGGCACACTTCTATAATAAATATGGTGCAGACATCGTGCGCCTCTGGGTGTCGTCCGTTGACTGGCAGACAGAGGTTCCATTTGGTGAAGACCTGTTTAAACAGATTGCCGATCCTTACCGTCGACTGAGAAATACCTTTCGTATTATGTTAGGAAATCTCGATGGTTTCGATCCTGAAAAGCATAGCGTTCCGTTTGCTGATATGCCGCTTCTGGATCGTTGGATTCTAGAACGTCTCGATGCAGTCATTACTGAATGCAAGGTGGCATACGAGAACTTCGAGTTCCGCAAGGTGTTCAACAGTATCAATACATTCTGCGCCAATGATCTCAGTGCACTCTATGTGGATATTACCAAGGATCGTATGTATTGCGATTCGGTTGATAGCCCACGTCGGCGCGCTACCCAGACAGCCTTTGCTGAGATTTTCTTGGCCATTTCGAAGTTGTTAGCTCCTGTTCTTGCCTACACGGCTGACGAAGCATGGGAGCACTGCCCGTTTACAGAGGGTAGCGTGCATACTCAGGATTTTCCTGAGGCCAAGCATTCCAGCCGCGAGGCCACGGAGACGGTGAGCGTGCTGCTCAAGCTGCGTGATCAGATCCAGCAGAAAGTGGAAGAGCAGGTTCAAGCCAAGGCGTTCAATAAAAACAACGAGGCTGAAGTCACCGTTCCCACTCCCGAGAATGATGAAATCCACGCACTACTCAAGGACCGCAGCTTTACCACAGAGTTTTTCATTGTTGCCGATCTAAGTTTTGGGACGGAAGTCTCAGCTAAGAAAACCGAACATTGCATGTGTCCGCGTTGTCGCCGCTACGAACCACTTGTCACCGATGTCTGTCAGCGCTGCAGTGAGGTTGTCTAACATTTCCAGCTATGTCCGAAGTTCCGTCAAAAAAACGCATCATCAAGTTGCTGCTCATAGTTAGCTTGCCGCTCTATATCCTCGATCAGATATCCAAGTGGTGGATCGTTTTTAACTTCAAGGTTCCCAGGGTATTTGAGGTAGATGGTGTGACCTACGGATCTGAGGATACACGAGTCGTGATTGAGGGTTTTTTCAATCTGGTCCGTCGCCACAATCAGGGAGTTGCTTTTGGGCTCGGAAATGGCACCACATGGGCTCCTGTGGTGTTCCTCTGTGTGCTCGTCATCGCACTGTTTGCCATTTTCTTTTTCTGGAAACGAGGCTCCTTCACCGGTCCGGCCCGCTGGTCGGCACCTTTGCTCATAGCTGGTATTCTCGGTAATCTTACTGACAGATTGTTCCAGGGGTTTTGGTTGGCGGAGTATGAAGCCGCCGGATTCTGGACCCGCCTTGGGCAAGGTTATGTGGTTGATTTTCTCGATTTTACCATCCCGGTCATCGACTACCGTTGGCCGGCATTCAACGTCGCAGATAGCTGCATTACCATCTCCGCCGTGTTGCTCTTCATCACTGCGCTGTTGGAGGGGCGTAAGGAAATGAAGGAGGCCAAGAAGAATAAGGCGTAGTTGTCTACCGGTATGCGGAGATTTCCGCTCTTGAATAGTCATGATAAACTGACTATTCTACCAACGTGAAAGTCATCCTTCCTTTACCTTTGGTCGCGCTGGTATGCCTCGTCGTGTCGCCATTGGCCGATGCCCAGGATTTGAAGACAGGAGGGTCGATTCCTCCGGCACCTCAGAATCATATTCTAGATGACACGGGCTTTTTTCGCGATCACCCGGAGAAGAAGGCGGAAATAAGACAAAGCCTAGAAACGATGGAGGCCAAACACGGATATCCTGTCTATTTGGTGATCTACTATGCAGTTATCGAGGGAACCTTGCAAAACAGGGCGGCCGAGTTACACCGTGCGTGGCTTGGAGAAAAGGGGCAGGGGATGGTATTGGTCTACCAACGAGATCCTGTTACAGACGGCAATAATCCAGCTATTGCCTTTTACCAAGGTTCTGAACTGGATCAAAAGACAGCTAATGAGCAACTGCCAAAGAATTTGATCCCAAAGCGAGATGCCGAAATCATGCTCGCAAACGTATATAGTAAACTTGAAACACCGGAGGAAAATAGTGTCGAATATATTTCCGAGATCGTGCTCGGTATTGAAAAAGAACTGGATGCTTACTTCAAAGTGGAGCCAGCCAAGTGGAATGATTCACCGAATCTCCAACTGATGGCGATATTCGCGGGCACAGTTGCCGCTCTTGGACTGATTGGCATGTTCTTATGGAAAGTATTTTCCAGCGCTGATTCCAAGTCAACCCGTGCACATTATTTCCCAGATGTCAAAACTGGTCGGAGGCTGGGGGCTCCTTTTGGGGGTGGGTGGACGAGCGAGAAGCCATTTCCTCCCTCCTCATCGCAGGGGTAAGGCGTTTGCCCCTATTAGGTAGGAACGCAGATATGAAATAGACGATCGGATAGGCGACGATGCTTAACATGATTCCCAATGTGAGGAAGCCGACGATGAAGCTGGCCATGTTCAGGGTAACTCCGAAGACAGTTTTTTCAACATCGAGAATGTGGAGGACATCATGGTCACTCTTCGATCGAATCCAATCACCGAGGCGTTCCTGTGCAAGCCAGATAGGAGCTTGTGTGAAGGGATTACTCACCCAGCATGCAGCCATCGCAATGGGGATATTGACGCGTGCTCGTACGCTCGCAAGTGCGGCCAACAGCATTTGAAATGGAATTGGCAACATGGCGCAGAACAGCCCGACCGATAGTCCACCAGCTACGGTGTAGCGGCAGGGATGCCAAAGGTCGCGTTCAAATAGTGGTTTGGTCAGCGCGGCAAGCCAGGGGCGTTTCCTGATATGTGGGTGGCGAAGGTAGCGGTAAGCACGGCGTACCATTCTGAGGTAACGTCGTTTCATAGGATATGTGTGCGTGTGCTCCTCATCAGTGTCTATAGTATCCCGATACGTAAAAACCCGCCACTGAATTTCAGGGGCGGGTTGGAAATTTTATGAGTCGTTAGAAATTTACCATTGTTGGGTGCGGACATGGTAAAAGCTCTCTGCTCCGAGTATGGGAGGAAACTCTGAGAGGCCATCATGTGGGTTCATCTCAACACGATGATCCTCGCCACGACGCTTGTATGGTGGCTTGAATGTGCCGTGATACGTGGGGTAGTGGAAAGTGACCAGCTCGTAAAATCCGTAGCCGAGGCGCTTCAGCATGCGACGACCACCGTCGGCTGCACCATAAGACCAGCCGGCCTTGTGACCGTATCTAGTTGTCTTCCGAACCATTTGCTCGGGGATCTCGACGATGCCGTAGAGAATGTTACTCAGCGCGCGGCCGAGTTTCCGAGTGGATGTGTAAGTAGAGCCTGGAGGCGCTTGGATGTCAGCCATCGCACCGGTGGTGGTGATGACAAGGGCTGCTGCGATCGTAAGTGCTTTTTTCATCGTGAGGGCATTTTGACTGCCTACCGTTGATGTGGCAATGGAAAAATGGATTTTTTCTATTCGTTGTCATCGCTCGAGCCACCACGCTCGCGAAGCCTGCGCTCTACCAATGATTTGGCTCTTTCGGCTTTGTCGATCACCTTGTCGTCTTCGTCTTTTATGTATAACTCTAATATCGAAATGGCCCACTCATGTTTCTGGTTCGCCATACCGTGAATAATTTGAAGTTTTTCCTTTTGCGTGGCGGCAACACCCGCGAATAACTTCCACATGTCCCCCAAGTCATCGGAGTCACGTTCGCGGTCACTGCGTAGGAATGCATAGGTGGCATCGAAAGCTTTGCGGCGTAGTGTGTCGTTTTCAGTCATTTCGATAAACTTGATGAGGGTGTCGAATTGGCTGTCATCCGCCCAGTTGCCAAGAGCAGCAAGTGCAGCACTCACACTAGTCGCTTCCTTGGATTTGAGGGTTTCCCCCACGGTTTTAGCGGCCTTGTCGCCACCAGTGGCACCAAGAAGACGCAACATGGCGAACTTGGAGGGGTCATCCAGCGCGGTTTCATAGGCACCGTGAATGGGATCGACAAATGAGTCCTTGTTCTCTGATTGAGCGATTAAATCCGCAGCGGCCCTTTCTGCGGCACCACGAACGGCAGCTGAGTCAGTGTCGTTGATCAGCATCAGGAAATCATCGATATAATTGTCAGCGGGCTGTCCAATGGCAGAGGCACGTGCCGCCCCAATCGCCGCTGCAGCGGAGTCGTTTTCCTTGGTTGTTTTAGCAAATTCCAGAAGAGGTGCGATGTTCTCCACAGCTTTGCGGCGTGTCATCACGGCTTTGAAGATTTCCGTACGAATGCTGGATCGTGTTTTGACTTTGGTAACATGGTCGAGAATCACATCATTTGCATCGTAGCCACCTTTGGCTTTGGTATAAGCAAGGGTCTTTAGCAGCAGGGCACGGTTGTCTGTTTCCTGCGCGCTGGTCGTGCGGTTGAGCACACCCTTGAGCTGCTCCTTATCCAGTTCGATTCCGTCTTGCAGCTTGCCTTCCTCGTTGAGCACTTTTGCTTCAGCAAGTACTTTATTGACCATGGTAGTCTCGCCACGGTCTTTCATGATTGATGTGCCAACTAGGGCAGCGACGCCCACCACGAGAATGAGCATGCCGATGATAGCCCACTTTGCACCTGCAGGCATGCCACTCTTGGCACTGGCTACCTCTGGCATTGGCGCGGGCGAGATGCCGCCGGCTCCTACTGCGCCGGGTTGAGGTGCGGCTACAGGAGGTGCTGCAGCAGTTGCAGGGGCACCAGACAGACTGACCTGCGGTGTGGTCGGGGGTGCAGCAGGAGTGGGTGCCGCTGCAGGGGCAGCAACTGGTTGAACAGGAGGGGTTACAGCTGGTGCTGCGGGAGTCGCCTGTGCTGCTGCCGGAGCGATTGGCTGGGCCACTGGAACGGGACTGGCATCTGGTGTTTTAGGCTGCGGTGCAGCCTCCTGCTCAGGTTCTGCGGAAAGTTGCTGGGCTTTGGTGTGAGGGCTGGTGTCGATGTCTCCAGGAGGTGCAATTGGTTGCGGCGCGGTTGCAGGTTTTGGGATATCCTCAGGTTGCAGGGAGATGGGCTCAGGAGTTACTGGTGGCGTAGGCTGAACAGGTGTTGTGGGTTGAACAGGGGCAGCAGGTTGAGTCGGTGTAACTTGCTGTATTGGAGCAGCCGGCTGTTCGGTAGGGGCTGCGGCTTCTTCAGGATCTGCACTCGGGAAAATAAACTTAGGAGTCGTGGGTTGGGGGTCGGACGAATTGGGAGGATCTGGTACAGGTGCAGTCATGGTAACAGGTTGAGTTGATTGTTTGTCGAGAATGAGAAAGCGTTCGAGCGATTCGCGAGCGTCCTTAGGACGGTCGTCCATGTTGCGCTCGACGTGCCACATGATCCACTCGGCTCCCCACGGGGGAATGTCAGGGCGCACCTCGCTGAGTGGTGGCACGTTGTGTTGCAGGTGGCTTGCCATAACCTCAGCGGCAGTGTCACCAGTGAATGGATACTGACCCGTGAGCGCGTAATAATAGAGGCAGCCCATGGCGTACATGTCCGTGCGCTTGTCAAGGG
>JARFPV010000056.1 GCA_029288115.1 Akkermansiaceae bacterium
GGATTCGACTGGTGTGTTGGGTGTCGCTTGAAGCTGGACGTTGGTCCCTGTCAGGGCGCGGATGCCGGTGCTGCCGACACCCTGCTTGGCACGCGCCATGCCGGTGTAATCTGGGAAATCATAGGTGGACTCAAGTTCTGCAATCTGAGGTTTTGGCCACACGGTGACCTCGTAGCCGTCACTTTCCTTACGGCCCGACCGGACTTTGTAGCTGAAGCTGTTTTTCGCGGCGGCGAGTTGGTAATCGACGACCTGCTTGCTGCCTTCCTCGCCTGTGAAGCTCAGTTTTTCCTCGGTTTTCGTTCCGTCTTCCTTGGTTGTGACGAGCGTGAGCACGTCATTTTTGGAGCCATCATAGAGAATGCGGATATCTACAGCATCGCCTTCTAACACTTCGATGTTGCCGGGTTCGATTTCAAATGCGATTGCCCCGGCATTGCCTGTTTGGGAGAAGGGTGCGACAGCACGAACTAGTAATCTGGAAACCTGATCCGGCCAAATGATGAAGAGCGACAGGAACACGGCTGCGAGTGTGCAGGTCGGCCAGAGCCAGGACTTGAGTTTTTTTGCCCGCACCTCGACTTGGGGGTTGAGTGACTGGACGTCTACTTCTGCCTCAGCGATCAGTTCCTCGAGGAGTCCTTGGGAGATTCCGCTACCGGAGCTGTTGCTGAGTTCGATGGCGGTGCTGATTCTTTCCTGAAGTTCAGGGTGCTTGATTTCCAGCCATCGAGCGATCTGGATATGTTCGATGCGGCGGTTCAGCGGTTTGAGGAACAGCTGCCAGAATGACCCGGCAACTACGGCGACGAGGAGTGCAAACATGATCCACCTGACGTTGAGCGGCAGTGGTGAGAAGAGGTAATCCACCGCCATGATGAGGAGAACGGCGGCGAGTGAGCAGGTGATGACTCCGAACATACCGCGTAGGAACTGGATTTTGCGCACGCGGCTCAACACCGCCTGCAGGCGTTTGGTGATGGTGGGTGGTAGTTCTTGGTTCATGGGCTTATAGGGTTACGGCAGTCCGCTGCCACGTCTTGTGATCCACTCGGCGGTGAGAATGGCGAGTAGAAGGAGGAGGAGTATCCAATGATCCCACAGGGTTGTTTCTCTTAGCTCCATTCGGGATTCATCTCCAGTTAAAAAGAGTGATGAAAGACTGCTGATGTTTGCTGGTTCCACGACACGTCCGCCGGAGAGCGAGGCGATATTTTCAAGTAACGGTCGGTTTTGCGTGGTCTCGGATAGCTCGACAGGGCTCGTTGCACCGATCACCCGGAAGCCGGTGTCCACATGGGTAGTGCCATCCGTGAGCAGGGAGTTGAGTTTGCTGCCGTCTAGTTTGATGGTGTAGTTTCCCTGATCAGAAAACGGGCCGATCTTTGCCTCGTGCAGGCCGTTGGAGTTTTTCACAAACTTCATGGGCACGGCGGCGACTTCTTTGTCGTTGAGAAGAATCCGGGCGACCAGAGAGGGGTCTTCAATGGGTAATAAATCGGAGTCACGCAGCCGCGCTGTCACCTTGATCTGGTCGTCACCCGAGTAGGTCAATTGATCGGTTCCGAGTCGCACTTCCTGAGTCCCGGAGCGGAGGTTGGGGCCTGCCCCCCAGCGTACGAGCTGCCCCCAGAATCGATGATGGTGAGTGTCGCCAACGCCCTCACGTAAGCGCCATGTCCGGTCGGTTAGGAGACAGGCGACTTTACCGTTGCCGGACTGGCGGGTAACCAGCAGGGCGTTTTTGGTCTCGTTTTCCTGACGTTTGGCGAGAGTGCCGAGAGCTTCGTTCAGATCGTCGGCGGATCGGGGTGCCGTATCCTTGTCAGTCTGGTCGAGCGGGCTGGCGACGAGCAGAACCTCGGCCCCTTTTTTTACCCCGGTGACCGGATGTCTCCAACGGATGGGAGGAAACTCGGACCACAGCTGGGCATTTTCCATGCGGCTATCTGACTGGGCTGTCACTGAATGAGTGCGTCCAGCGGTGGAGAGCATCATTCGGAAATCGTCCTCGGTCGTCCCGAAGTATGTCTGCGAAGTGTGTTTGTAATCAATGGGGAGGAGGTTATCCAGTGTTTCATTTTTGTGGGCATGTGGCATCCAGCGTGGCCCGGCGATGGTGACTAACAGGGCACCACGTTTCTGGACACAGCCTTGGATGATTTTCCACTCTTCGTCATTCAGTGTGCCGGGTTCGATGTCGCCGATCATGATGACATCAAACTTGCGCCATTCTTCTTCTTTCTGCGGGAGCTGAGTTGCCTTCGCCTCACCAAACGGGCGTGCAGCAGAGGCGGGGATCTCGGGATCCTTCTGCCCTGAGATGGTGTCGGGGTTCATGAGGACAAACTGGAGGTGGATCGACTTGTCGCGCCCGTAAAACAAGTTGCGTAGGTAGCGGAACTCCCAGCGAGGATAGGAGTCGATGATCAGCACATTGGTGCGTGCGTCTGTAACTGCGGTTTCAAACTCCCATGCATTATTGTTAGGGAAACGTTCGTCGGGCATGGGAGACATTTCTACCCGGTAGCCGGTAACGCCGCCCTTCTCGGGAGTGTGGCGGAATTTGATCTCCTCGCGGTGTCTGTCCTGTGGAATGACGATTTCCTTTTCCTCGAGCACTTTGTCCCCTTGGAGTAACCGGACTTTGGCTTTTTTGCCTCGATAGCCGTCGAACTTCAACTTGGCTGCGACGCGGATGCGGTCGCCGAGATACACTGCATCCGGAGTGCTGACCGACAAGATCGCGGCATCGCGGGGTGGGGAAGTGGATCCGAGAGCTACAGCTGCGACCGGTGCATCGAGAATACCGAACCTTCTGGCGGTTTCCTCGACTCTTCCGGGGCGGTTGTGTCTGCCATCGCTGAGAAGGATTACGCCGCCCAGGTTATCGGCTGGGACCTGCTCAAGGACCGTGGAAAGTGCCGCTGCGAGATCGGTTGCTTGGTCCCAGCCGTCGCTGGCGGATTCGTTACTGGCGAGCACCTTGCGCGCGGCACGGAGTGTTCGGACGTTGATTTTTTCTTTGAGCTCATCGAGTAAACCGCTGTCGTCGAGCGCCTGCTTCCCGGTTTCTTGTCGGGTCATGGATTCTCCATCGTCCTTAAGGTGCATGGACGCGGAGTCGTCGATGAGAACGATCACTTCACGGATGATTTCCTTTTCCACCTTCCGGCTCCAGACGGGTTGGGCGAGCATCCAGAGTAGTCCGACAAGTGCGGCAAGTCGTAAGGAGAGCATGATTCGACCCCGTTTCCGGGTCACTGCACTGCGTTCGTATCGGTAGAGGAGGATAACGGCCTCAACGGCAACCGCACCAATGGCGGAGATGGTGACAATCGACCAGCTGGTGGCATATTCGACCACATTACCCAATAGGGAAAAGACACCCCAGATGATGAGGAATGCCAGTGCCAGTCGGAGTAGGCTGTATGTAATCTTCCGCATCATTTGCCAGTCTCCTTCATGCGGTTGAATGCAGCGACGAATGATGCATCGGGCTCACCCATGTGTTCGAAGTCGAGCGTGCCGTCTTCGGCGGCGTGGCGTGACCGGGAGATCCAGCGTGCGAGCGCAATTTCTAACAAAAGAAAGAAAAAGGCGGCGATGGCGAGGATTTTCCAAAGTTCTTCACCAAAGCCTTTTCCTGAAAGAACCGCGAGAACGTCGTTAGGATTGCGGACGTCGACGACCTCTAGATTGCCTTCAATCAGGATGCGGTCGTCTTGGGTGAGCTGATTCATCTGGCTTTCTCCGCTGTCTCTGGTGACGACGATGGGGATTTGTGATCCTTCAGCAACTCCGATGCTAGCAGCAGCTTGGGGTGAAACCTTAAGTTGATAAATTCCGGGTGTTGCTGTGCCTTCGATTCCCAACATCCTGCCGCGCCTGCCTGCGGTGAGACGTGCCTTGCGGGTCACGCCACTGGGATCGATGGCTGTTGTGCGTTCGATGACAAGTTCTGCCTCGCCGTCTTTTTCAACGGGTGGGATGAGAACCGAGCTTGGGATGAGCATCCGTGAGCCGCCTGGTGGTGTCCAGTAGACGCGTGCGTAGGCCTTGCCCCAGTTCTCGGTGTAGACTACATCCAGGTTCACGGCTTTACCTTCTTCGAGCTCAACGTCGGCAGATGCGGACTTGCCTTCCCTGGAGGTGAGGATGGTTTTGCCGTTGATCTTGAGTTCAAGGATGTCGTCCGCTTCCGCGCTGATGGTGTAAGTTCCCGTTGTTGGCGGGAGAATGCGTCCGCTCCAGTCGACGACAAACCGGTCTTTTGGAAAGCCTGTGGCTGGTGCTCCATCTCCCCAGTTGAAATCGATGGCCGAGTCCAGACGAACGAGCTGGGCATTTTTTTTGCGTTTGCTGCCTGGAGAGTAATTGCCGCGCAGGCCACCACCTCCAGGTATGTAAATGCTTGGGCTCCAGCTTGCGTCTGTGTTCAGATTCACCCGTCCGGCTCCGCCAAGCCAGGTGATGAGCTCGTGGATGAATGGAACAAACGACCTCTTTCCGGGTAGGGTGCCGCTGCGTGTATCGAAT
>JARFPV010000073.1 GCA_029288115.1 Akkermansiaceae bacterium
CCTGAAGGCTGATGGGCTGTTAGAAAATACGATTGTCTTTTTCTTTTCCGATCACGGGAATAACCATTCGTTGCGTCACAAGCAGTTTTGTTACGAGGGTGGTGTGCATGTGCCGCTCATTATCTCAGGGCCTGGCATTCCGAAGGGGACAGTGCGCAAGGAAATGATCAGTGCGTTGGATATTTCTGCAACGACTCTGGTGCTAGCGGGAATTAAGGTGCCGGACTATTTCCACGGGCATGACCTCTTTGCCAAGGACTTCAAAAAACGCGACCATGTGGTTTCTGCCCGCGACCGCTGTGACTACACGATCGACCGCATCCGCACGGTGCGAACGGAGAAATTCCGCTACATCAAGAATTTTCTAACAGACAGGATTTTGTTGCAGCCGCAATACCGTGACCCCCAGGCGCCGACGAAGCGGCTTCGCGAACTTCACGCCTCCGGCAAACTAGGAAAGATCTCCGAGTGGGCATTCTTTGGCAAGCGTCCTGCGGAGGAGCTTTACGATATGGAAAAGGATCCTCACCAGGTTAACAATTTGGCGACTGACCCGGAGTATGCCGAGGAGCTCAAGCGTCACCGCGGGCTACTGACAGCTTGGATCAAGGAAACGGGCGACCAGGGAGAGCAGCCGGAATCGGAGGCGAGCCTCCGTGCGATCTACAAACGATGGGGTGATAAGTGTGTGAACCCGGAGTTTGATGTGTTTAAAAAATGAGCCGACCACTCACCATTTCGGTAACATGCGGATTTGCGCTGCTTGCACTGATTGGTGTGCTGATGCCGGACCAAAAAAAGAATGAGTCGGCGAGTAAGAACGGTGATCATGCATCGGCAGGTCAGGGTGTATTCCAAACGACTTGCGCGACCTGCCATGGTGGACGTGGGCAGGGAAGCTATGAGAAAAAAGCACCGTCGATTGCGTCATTGCCTCGCTGGTATATCGAGGATCAGATTAAAAACTTCCGCAGCGGAGTGCGCGGCAACCATCAGGATGATTTGACAGGCCAGCAGATGCGTGGGGCAATCAGCGTCTTAACCGATGAACAGGTCAGCGAGGCACTCGATACCCTGGAGACGTTTCCTGCGGTCGATCACGAACCTACCATTCAAGGTGATCTTAAAAAGGGCGCCCATTACTACCGTGAAAATTGTATGGAGTGCCACCGCTTTAACGGTCGGGGCGAGCTCGCCTTCCGCAGCTCACACGTCGCGGGACTGCAAGACTGGTATCTTCTGGCTCAGTGGCAAAAATTCAAAGCAGGCGTCCGTGGTTATCACCCTGCAGATGTGGGTGGTGCAAAAATGCGTAAAGCTGTCAGGTATCTGGAGAACGACGAAGTTGCAAAGGATGTCATCGCCTACATCGCGACGCTCGCCAAAAAATTCCCCGACAAGAAGAGTGAGAAGCCACGGGCTTCAGATTCCAAGGTTTCAACAAAGTGAAGTGCTACTGACTTCTCGGGCAGTAGACATTCTACTTTGAGAAAAGCTCTTGGTATTTTTTGTATGACCGCTGGTGATGGTTGGCCTTGGCTTTCTGTAGTCCGAAGGTGTGGAGGATGACGGGGCCTTTGTAATCGATGGACTGGAGTGCCTTGGTGAATTTGGATAGATCGAATGTACCCATGTCCAGCGGCCGGATGGTTTTGCTCCAGTCCTTGCTGTTATCGACGTATTTGTTATCTGCACCGCTGATGCTGGCCAGGCGTAGGTAGGGTTTCACTTTTTTGGCGACTTCTGTGAGCCTGTCTCCATTCCCTGCCCGGATTTCGTGGCATAGGTGGAAGGAGATGTAGAGGTCATTGCGTTTTAATTGTTTGACGATGGCAATGGCTTCCTCGGCTGACTCGATCAGGGTCATGTCGTGGGGATAGAGAACGCAGGGGACGTTTTTTTTAGCACAGAGGTCGGCAACCATGTTGATGGTTTCGAGTAGCTGCTTGTTGCTTACTTTTTGGTCTTTCTCAGCACGGAGGATAATCCAGA
>JARFPV010000076.1 GCA_029288115.1 Akkermansiaceae bacterium
GACATCTGGGAAACCCGAAAGTCTCCCAACATCCTCCAGCGCGATTACCTGCTCAAACGGGCAATAGGCTTTGCGCCCGAAACGTTTACCCGGATGGATGAGGTTTTGAAGGGTGCACGGGGTGGATGATTGGGAGCTGTAAATATTTACATCGATGTGGATGGATTATATTTTCAGCCTACACTCCTGAATTATAAATATTGTTAGATGGTGGCGTTTTTCGAACTGGTTATGACTAAATGAATCTAACTAACTCGCAAAAGTGAACACAAAAAACCCGAGCAGGTCGGTGGCTTGCCCAGGTTTTGAAGGAGGGTAAATTTATTAGGATTACTTCAGCTCGGCGGTGTGGAACTCGTCCCAGTCGTCGAGGTTGTTGAGGTTGATGGCGTCGCGTGGGTCACCGTCGGGGAGGCCTGCGGCGCTGAGGATGCTTTGGCGGGTTTCATCGGTGTGGATGTAGTCGGTGATGGCGGCGTTGAGTTCCTGGATGGACTCATCGTTGACCTTGGTGCCGTTTTGGCTGACCCACTGTTCGCACTGGATGTAGGTGGGTTTGGTGGCGATGAATGCGAGGAAGGCGTCGCGGTCGAGGCCGAGGCCATCGAGCACCATTTGGTCGTATCCCTGGCCGCAGCCTGGGTAGCCGTCGGCGATTTTGCCTGCGTTTTCGAGGGAGGCCTTGAGCCAGAGGCGTGGGAGGTGGAGGACGCCCAGTGGGCCTGCGGTTCCTGAGCTGATAAGTGGTACGATTTTTGACATAGTGGTGGCAGATTAAGCAGTAATTCTGAAGATGCAAGTCTGGGGTAGCGCCGGAATAATTTTTGACAGGATCAACAGGACGATTTTGATTTATTTGGCGAAGGTCATCGCGACTATTGCGAATCGTTAAACCATGGTTAGAATTTCACGGTGATGTTTAGACGATTATTTTGCAGAGAGTGGAGGCAATAGTTTCCCGTGTCTGCGAGGGTATCGGCTGAAAAATCAAGGGGTGTTAAACGTCCGTTTTAACAGGGTGTTGATTGTCCGGCCTTCGGGCGATTGAATAACGGCAATGAGTGTTGTGTGTGTGATGCGTCACTTGGGGAGCGCGTGGCGCGAGTAGCCACGTTGCTACAAAGAGGGAGGCAAGCTGTTTGCGGCGGTTTCGAAGTAACGCGCCCTATCTCCTGACGCGGAAATTTTTGTAAGCCATGATGCCGTCGGCGATGGCGACGGCGCAGTTGTTTTGGTATGTCGCGGTTTGGCAGCGTCTGCGCTCGGTATAGTTTGAGATATAGCCGCATTCGACGAGAACAGCGGGGCAGCGGGTTTTGTTGAGTACGGCGAGATCCTTGCGTTGTCGGGTGTCGCGGTTGCGTATTTTGAGTCGACTCAGTAGGCGCAGGTGGATATGTGCGGCGAGGCGTTTGCCTTGTTCGCCGTAGTAGTAGGTTTCCACGCCATGGTAGCGGGTGCTGGTGTGGGCATTGAAATGGATACTGACGAAGACGGCATTCCGGTAGCGGTTGGCGATGGCAGCGCGGCCGTTGAGGGAAATGAAGACATCGCTGCGGCGAGTCATGGTGACGGGCATGCGTCGGTCCTTGAGTAGCTTTTCAACACGTTTGGCGACACTGAGTGCGAGGTCCTTTTCGTAGACTTTGCCGCGGTTGGCACCCTTGTCTTTGCCTCCATGTCCGGCATCGATGATGACACGTGAAACGGTGCGTGCGTGTGCAGTGGCACCGAGGCAGAGCACGGTGATGAGAGCGAGCAGGCAGAGTGATGCCCGGGGTAGGCAATGGAAGGGAGAGGACAAGGCTTAAAGGAATAGTCTAATTCCCCGCATCGCAAAGTCAACCTGGAAGCTTAGGAAAACTTAATCAGTTTCCTCGTCGTCATTGAAAGCGTGCTCGAATTCACGGCGCCAACGTTTGGAGATGAGTGGTCGGATCAGTCCGTAGATGAGATAAAGCGAGAAAATGGCGGTGGGTGTGTACCAGCGGGTTTCCTCATTGAGCATCAAAACGATGACTAGAGCGCCGAGAAGAATTCCCCAGAGTGTGCCTCTCGTACGGAAATCGACCTTTTTGAAACTTGGATAGCGAAGGTTGCTGATCATTAGCCCAGAGAGAACTAACATGGCACCGGCAAGAACCCAATTCCAGTAGCCGAGGTCGTTACCCCGGTCGTTTTTAATGAAAAAGATGAGCAGAAAGGTGACCCACGCGATGTAGCCGGCGGCCAAGGGGATGGGGATGCCCCAGAAGTCGCGGGAGGGGTTTTTATCCATGGGGATATTTTTGAGGCACTTGAAGCGTGGCAGACGCAAGGCTCCC
>JARFPV010000124.1 GCA_029288115.1 Akkermansiaceae bacterium
AGTAGACTCACTCAGCAGCACGTTTTTCTTCTACAGCCCCGACACCCTTATCATCGGTGCCCTCCCGACCGGGATCACCGCGAGGGAGCTCACGTCTATCAAAGCCAGCCACGGACTCGGCACCTTTAGTGTGGGCTACCCGTTGAATCTCACGATAGAAGGCCCAGGAGTAGTAGCGGTCTCCCCCGAAAAAAGTTTCTATGCCTCAAACGAAACGGTATCGCTCACCGCAACACCCAATGCGGGTGCCTTTTTTATCCGATGGATCGGTGGGCCGGGAAACAATCAGGCCTCAGCCACATACCGTGTTCGTGGGGACGGCGGAATCATTGCCCGATTCTCTACTGCACCAGACTACTTTAGCACCTGGAGACCTAAACATTTCACTACAGAAGAACTTGCCGACCTTTCAATCAGTGGTTTTGACGCTGACCCCGACAAAGATTCCCTGACCAATGCGGCCGAGTATGCCTTCGGTTCAGATCCCAGATCTGCCGATGGGAACCGAAAGCTTAAAACCAAGGTGAAAGTAATCGATGGCAAGCCACGCCGGGTTGTTGAATATTATCGACCTAAAAACGCCCTTGATATCACCTACAAGATGCTCGTCTCCACAGATATGAAAACCTGGAATTCCAACGGAGATGATACCGATGTGGTATACAGCGTGGAAAAATCCGTCGAGGAGGTCGATGAAAACACCGAGCTTGTGACCGTAGAGATCTTGCCGGACTCAGACAATGTCAGAAACTTTTTCGTCAAGCTAAGTGCTGTGTTGTTCTAATTTCCAGCATCAAAGCCAGCAGGATTATTTTTCTGTTCATACTTTTCTACCGCTCTGGCAATCGTTACGCTGGCACGGTCATGCACTGGTCATATTTTCTTTTTTTCTTAATACCTCTCCTGTTCTCCTCATGCTCCCAATACGGCAAGGTCAGCTACAGTGAGTCACCCAAGATCATCAATGTTTCGCACTACGATCCGAAGGAAAAACAACGTTCTGGGAGGTCCTACACTCCATCTGATCAATCGGCGCTGAAAGCCAATGGTGCACACGCCTTCATCGCCCGTTGTGCCAAGGGGCCGGTTCTCGACACCAAGTGCGCCGACTTTCTCGCCGGCGCATACCGACAGGGATTCCTACTCGGTTCTTACTACTATCTCTTGCCTGGAACATCACCGACTTATCACGCAGATCGATTTGTAAACCGACTTCTGGAAATCAAAAACAGTCGGGGTATCCGCACGGGAAGTATTCTTCTGGTTGCGGACATCGACACCAACTGCACTGCGGAGGAAATGGTAGCGTTCGTCAAACGCATCAAGCAGCGCACCGGCAAGTATCCGGTCGTCTATCTTGAGAATAGCAGCACTATCCGGCGCACACTCAACAACGCCACGCGCGCCCAGAAGTCAGTCTTGCGCCAGTGCCCGTATTGGCTCGCACTTTACTCGAATAAAAACAAAGGACTCGAAACACCTCGCAAGCTCGCCAAGGCATCCGGTATTTGGTCGGATTGGTGCATGTGGCAATACGGCGGCGTGTGGTGGGAAAATGGTCGGTCCGTGCCTCATAACTACCGCGGTGGAAACTGGCGGACACCAAAATATTTCGGCAACATGGATCGGCCGATTGAGCGCAGCGGATTCAATGGAAGCACCGAGGAGCTCTACGCATTCTGGCAAAAACGTGCCTGGGAATGGTAACCCGAATGAAACGAATAACTCTAGTCACCTATTTTCTCTAACACCCTTGTCTGGGTGAGGATGGTGCGATCACCGACGTAGTATTTTTTGACTTCCTTGATGAATCCTGTGCCGGGAGTGAACCAGTAACTGCGCTTCAGTTCCATTTGACCATTCATCCCGGAGACCTGGACGTGCAGGGCCTTGAACTTGCCTGCTTTCGTTTCTAACGTCTCCCATCCGATGACTTTGAATTTGCGTACCATCCGGACTTTTTGCCCCTGCGCTTTATATTCCATCATGAAAGGAAATGCCTCACCACCTTTCCAATCGGATCGAACCAAGGGGATAGCTTGACTGAGCGGTTTGAGTTCCTTGCCAGCTGGCTGGACACCGATCGCCTCCACCGCTGTATCTGAAATGCTCATGAACTGAGTCTCATCAAGCTTGTCGCCATTGGAGACGGTGAACGCATGCCCCGTGGGTGCCTTTTTGTCTCCCTCCGCTTCGCCTACTGGCTGTAGGCCACGGTAGACCATTTTCTGGGTGTAGGTAGCGCGCGTCTTGCCGTCGAACTTCTCGAGTTTCTGTCCGGGAACATCTTTGGGGAGTTCTGTTCCCTCCTGCACGGTGACAGACACTTGATACGTCCAGGAATTTCCAATGGCAGGCTTCCAGATAGACTTGGTCTGCGCTACGGAAAACGACACCATCAGGATAGATACAGTGCTGGTCAGGGTCAGGAGCTTCGTTCGCATAGTTAAGGAACCTAAACTATATACGCGTAAAATCAAGCCCCAAGTCAGATCCACCCTGCTCGGCAACACGCAGAGACTGTACATTGGCTGCGACATTGTGCACGCGATGCAGGCGTATCCCCTGCTGGTACGTCATGGCAGTGATTTTAGCCGTGGACTGGTCGCGCCTTTCAGGATCTTCCTCACCAGTGATGGCTCCAATGAATGACTTTCTGGAAACTCCTAACAGAAGAGGTCGATCCTGCTGCAATTCATCAAGATGGCTGAGAAGTTCAAGATTATGCTCCAATGTCTTACCAAAGCCGATACCGGGGTCAAAGCAGATACACTCGGGGTCGATTCCCGATTTCGTTAGAGTCCGTAATCGCTCCGCAAAAAAATCCTTCACCGCATTGATGATGCCACCGTCATTGGTGTAGTTCGGATTCTTCTGCATAGTGCGAGGGTTCCCTTGCATATGCATGATACAAACACCGACTCCCGTATCGGCGCACAGACTTGTCATTTCCGGATCACGAAAACCGGTCACATCATTGACGATATCCGCACCAGCCTCGATGGCGGCCCTGGCAACGACAGGTTTCGATGTATCGATGGAGATGAGCACATCAGATTCTTTACGCAACAGTTCGATCAGCGGCACAGTGCGACGAATTTCTTCAACAGCTTCCACGGATGCGGCACCTGGGCGGGTCGATTCGCCCCCCACGTCGATGATTTCCGCGCCTTCATCGACCATGCGCAACGCGTGCTCGAGTTCGCAAGCATGATACTTTCCACCATCCGAAAACGAGTCAGGCGTGGTATTAAGAATCCCCATCACCACCCCCTTGCGAGTGAGATTGAGCGGACGTCGAGGGTTTTTCCAGATCATGATTGTTGGCTTGAATTCCACCTTAGCTGGGCTAGGTTTCACGAACACACCTATGATAACAACTCTTAAAACACCGATTGTGGCAACCTTGTCCATGGTGTTCTCGCTTGTGGGAATTGCCGAAGACGCCCGGGGCCAGGTTCACCAAAAAAAACAGGACGTGCGCATCATGCGCAACGAAGACGGCTCAATCACCGAATTTCGCCGCAGCTCGGATGAGCGCGTGCTTGAAAAACGCAACTACTCCGAGCAGCGCGGAGGCAATGGAGAGCGGACACTCAATGTGTGCTCCATCTATCGTAAGGACATACACGGCAGGCTACGCACCTGTAAGATCTATGACGGTGCCGGCACAATCCTCTACCGTGTGATGTATGCATATCACAAGAGTACAGGACGCCTTGTCAGGGAATACATGTATGATGCCAAGGTAAAGCGCACTATCACAATCACTGGTGACGATGGCAAGCCCACTTCAGTAGAGAAGCCTGTGCGCCAGCTATTCTACCGCTATGATGCCCAGGGACGCCCGGCAAAACCCATCGCGATATGCCTACCTCCCGGCAAACGCGCCGAGGAGCTCTTCGGCAAGAATAAGGGCACATGGACAAAGGACCCCTTTGATAAAAAGTAACCCACCTTCGCTGGGTTAGGGGGTCTCCGACTGTTTCTTCAGATAATCGGGAAACTGTTTATTGAGAGCATTCAGGTAATGTTGCGCCTCTTTGGCGTCACCCTTCTTCTGAAGTGCCTTGTATGCCTTAAATAGGGCGGCAGGCTTCAGCTGCTTGTCATCGACAAACTGCACGACCACGACGTAATGCGCAGCGGCTCCAGCAAAA
>JARFPV010000155.1 GCA_029288115.1 Akkermansiaceae bacterium
TCGAAATACCTAACAATTCCTCCGTCGCTTCACGCGGCCTGGCTGTGAGGATGTCTGGTTTTCCTTCCGTCACAAGAACCGTGTGCTCAAAGTGGGACGAGTTTTTCCGGTCATTGGTAACAACAGTCCAGCCGTCACTCAGAATGGTGACACCCGCCGTGCCCGCATTAACCATGGGTTCGATGGCAAGCACCATACCGGGCCGAAGCTTGGGTGAACGCCCTGGTGGCCTGAAGTTCGGCACCTGTGGTTCTTCGTGCAGATTACGCCCGACTCCGTGACCAACAAATTCCTTTACGACCGTAAATCCATACTGCTTCACATGCGCATCAACCGATCCGCATAGGTCGGCAAGAAAATTACCACTGCGTGCGTGGCTGATCGCCTCATAGAGCGACTGCTCGGTCGCACAGAGAAGTCGTTTCGTTTCCAGATCCATCTCACCCGCTGGCACTGTTGTGGCGTTGTCACCGATCCAGCCCCCCTTGACGATGCCGACATCGATTTTCAATATGTCTCCGGGTCGAATCACTGTGTCAGATCCGATGCCGTGGACCACTTCCTCGTTTCTAGAAATACAGATATTCCCTGGAAATCCACGGTAGCCGAGAAAGGCACTTTTACAGCCTGCTTCTTTCATGAGCTCGGCGGCATAGGCATCGATTTCGCCTGTGGTCTTGCCGGGTTTCACCTCCTTGGCGCATCGTTGCAGGATATCACTAGCCGTTTCACATGCGACACGCATTTTGCGGATATCGGCTGCAGACTTGATCGGGATTCTTACTTTTTTAGCCATTTGGGAAATGGTTGGGATTGGGAAGGTGCGTCAGCGTGCTTTGATGTGCTGCTCTTGAAAAGCATAAAGCCTTGGATGACAGAAAGACGTCATCCAAGGCTTCTTGAAATTTCCAGTAAGGTTTCCAGCTTATCGTTAGCGATCCTTGAGCACCTTGGTGAGTAGTGCGCGGTTGCTGGAGTCAGTGCGAACGACTTCCCCATCAACAATAATGTCCACTACGACACCTGTCATGCTGTCTACCCGGCGACCGCCAGGCACGTTCGGTCCACATCATCCCCCGCCAGACGCCGGCTTGCTTTTACGCACGATGCTGATGGATTGTGTTTGTAGAGTGATCGCGTCAGCGTCATAGATTTTACCGGTGCTTAGTGAGCCAGTGGTCGTTTTCTTGTCCGTGCCCCCTTTATTCAAGTTTCCTTGGCTGTAGTAGAGCGTGTATTTTAACTGAACATCTTCGATCGAATCCTTTCCCCGGTTGTATACCTCAATATTGTAGTGGGTGGGAATCGCGTCTCCGGACTTCTCACCCTTGACCTCATCGAAGTCGAGGCGAATGTATCGTGCGATCGCCAGTGCGTCCTTTTTGGAAAGAACGTATTTCTGACACTCCTCTGAGAGCACGTCGAGCGAGAAGGATTTCGTCTTACCGGAGGAACTGATCACGGTGACTTTCTTTTTCTTCGCATCAAAAGCAGTCAAAGTAGCATCAAACGACTTCGATTTATCTGCACTATAAAACGTCCGCTGCTCGATGGCATGGGCAAACACAACCGATAGCGCGGCTGCGAATAGATATATGACACATTTTTTCATGAGACCAGATTAGACTCAGACCGAGAAGCCGTCAACTTGCAAATCCCTCTGCTAGGGTGCTTTGTGAACGATTTCCAAGGCTTTACGGACTAGATTGATGGCCTCATTACGCTCTTCAGCTTGGGTCGGTCCATCTGTTTTTTCAACGAGATCAAGCATCGAGGCCAGTCGAGCTGCACTCAGCTCCCCTTGGGCAGGAAAATCTGAGAGGATCATGCCCGTGGCTGCAATCATGGACGCAAAACGCATGTCTGGTGACGCATGAGTCCAGTTTTTGGGTTCCATGGCACTCAATGCACCATCACCTCCCAATGTCAGGGAAACGAGTGATTTTCCTGACTCTGGGAGGTCTTCAGGATCGATCAATAATTCGTAAATAACATAGTTCCCGTGCGTGCGTGAGGCTACTGCTGGTGCAGTGCCCCCTGATTCTTTTCCGTTCTTGTTAATCGCTGCGGCATAACCGAGCAGACGCAGCTTCTCCACATGATCTGAGTTGATTACAAGAGTTGCACTGGCATTGCCAACATCAGCCCCTGGAAGCGCCTGCACGTGGACTGCGAGCAGACGAGTCAACGGATTCCATGGGGTCTGGCACAGCTCGATACTTGCGGAAAATCCACCGTGTTTGATCATGTCGGGTTTGCTATAGGAAAAATGGTTGATCATTTCCTCGATACGCACGGCTTTGTGAGGCGGAAGCTCTCCGGCATCCATGATATGGCGTTTAATCCACGGCCAGCTGGCGGCACCGGAGGTCATGGGAACCGGGATTTCTTGCGCCGGGGAAACGTCTTGCCAATCTATGGTTTCGAGATCGGGAAGCTCTTCTGCCGCTTTGATCTCACTTGATTTGATCCTCTGATGCACGGTTTCCCGGAAGCCATCCGTATCGTCGCTGATTGCCGTGCTGACGGCGCGCGCGGCATCGGACGGCGGGGCCTCGACTTCAGAATCCCCCGAACCAATCGAGACGGGTGCGGTCAAGTCGCCTGTATCC
>JARFPV010000203.1 GCA_029288115.1 Akkermansiaceae bacterium
AGAAAGCAAAATCACTCGGCGTAGTATTTTATCTAGCAGATGAGCTATCCATCGCAGGACTTGGACCTGAGCACCAGAACCCGGTGGAAATCGATAATCTGCGCAACATGATGATCGTGGATCCGACGGAGGTTCTCGATGATAAAACCGTTTCATCGGAAACCCACGCATGGAGACTCTTTCCATACCCTGGCGCGCCGGCAGGAAACGAGTTTGCAACGGCAGTGGCTGTATCTCGCAAACATGATGATGCGCTACTGACTTTGCGTGAGATTGGCAACGCAAGGAATCTGCCAATCCGAACCTGTGCGTTAAGCGCCCCTCTTTGTGCCATTGCCTCTCTCCCATGGTTTACTACGGCCAAGGAAAACGGCACCATCGGCGTGTTCAACTATGAGACTTTCACCGTCGTATCCTTTTACAACAAACATGCAGACCTGATGATGCTGCGTTACTTGCCGCACCCGTCAGGGAGTAAAGTGCCGGCAAATATAGGTCCTGCGGTAATGGCCTCGGCCACAGCATTTGAGCTCGAGAGCCCTGAAATTAATGTGCTCTCGATGGTCGGCCATGACATAGACAGCATGAATGTCAGCCTGCAAAGTAGTATGATGGGCTCTGAAATTCTGCTTATTTCTAACGAGGAGGTGCTCAAGGAAAAGGAGCTCTCTGAAGAAATACCTCTCGAGATGATGGTGGCGACCATGGAGTTGGATCCGGAAGTGCATCCGATGGCCGAAAATGCTACCTTCACATCATTTAAAGAAGAGGGTTGGCATCTTCAGGATTTTCTCGCACCCGACCAAGATGAGCTTGATATGTATCCATCTCAGGAGGATATGAATTTGCTCAAACTAGGCAAGAAAGTAAAGTGTGTGGCTGCTTTGTTGCTCATAGGCATACTCGGTTACACAGGCTATAATAGCTGGAATAAAGTGAAGAGTCCTGCCTGGACGCATAAACCGCAGAATACCGAGGCGACAGCGCTTCAGCTAAAAACTGAACTTAAGCGGTTTGAGCACTGGGACAACATGCTAATGGATCGATCCAAAGCATGGTCTACTATGGAATTTATTTCACGGTTAACTCCAGCCGATGGATCGGTAATTTTGAAGGATGTTAAACATCGCACGGACCAGAAGCCTGAACCCAAGGCGAAAAAATATGGGCTGAGGAAAACATGGACCGTTAATGGATACACAAATGATAGTGGTTTGAGATATCTTGAGAGCATTAGCACGAGGGACGGAATTAAAAAAATCTTCAAGGCTGTTGCCCTTGATACAGGTTCTCACGCATACCTGCCTGACGTCGGACAGAGGGATATCACCGTTCAAATGACGCAAAGACCGAACCCAACTTATAACACGGTCTCTCCAACAAAGACAAGTGACCGATTCCGATTGGCATTCACGATGACGGTGACTCAAACCTTCACCTCTACTGACGAGTTAGCGCTTGCCGGTATCAAAGAAAATAAAAAGTGATGAATGATTACTACAAACAATCTGTGACTGTATTCGGCATTGCTGTTCCATGTCTTTTCATGGTGCTCATAGCTGGTGTAGCACTTTATATGTCATCTTCTACTTCGACCGAATACAAGAAAAAGAAGAAGGCCTATGATAAGGCCCAAGTTGCCATGAAGCAGACGATGCAACTCCAGGGGGAAGTACAGGAAACTGGAGAGTATCTAAAGGAGTGGGACCACATGCTGAACACGGAAACACGTGGGACATTTTTAGAGCACTGGAAAACCGCTGAAAAAAAATTCAGCGGCAAGGAGCTAACCAAGACATCTCACAATTGGGTGAACTATAGCGAGGGTTTAGGTAAAGGGATCACCCAGCCTGCCAGCCAGGTTAACATGTCGTTTTCGGCTACCTACCGGGCGATGCAACTGGCGATGTTGGAAATGGAAACCAAGTTGCCCAACATGCAGTTGGATTCTCTATCGATGACTCCTGATTCCAGCGGAGATTCCATTAACTTCGAAACAACATTTACCGTATGGACACTCAAGTAATACTACGCGCAGTTCTAGTTCTGCTTTTAGCCATGCCAGCTGGCATGGCGCAGGGCGGTGCTGTTCCCGGTGTTGCTGAGGATGATTCAGCGTTTGTCATCCATAGTAGTCGTAATCTGATTGGCGAAAAGAAACTCGAGTGGGTGACAGAAATGCGTAACAAGCTGCCGATGGCAAGCCGAAAAATCGGCCCTTTTGGGATGTCACAGGATCCCAATGTTCAAGTTGCACAGAAAGCGAATACAAAAGCGAAGCCCGGCGCGTTCCTTAATGCCATCAAGGCAATTAAGGTGAATGCGGTGGTGCCCTCAGAAAAGAAATTTATCATTGGTTCGCGTGAATTTCACGCTGGTGACGCGTTTCCTGTTATTCGTGGACAACGTCAGTTCAATCTTAAGATCGTTTCAGTTAGGTCAGATCACATTATCTTTAAGAATGTGGATACTGGCGAACACGTAAGAAGAAATCTGAACGCTCTCCCACCCGGTGTTAGACGGGATTCCAGTATTCTATCAGTGCCTGGCGTCATACCTGCAAATAAAAAAGACGACAGCCCACTGCATTTGGGATCCCCGACACTCCCCGCCAGCACAAACTAATAGAACAGACACACACTAACACACCCTTACACAATCATGAAAAATAAAACTATTCTACTACTCAGTGGACTGGTGTCCACTACGCTGGCATTCGGTCAGTCAGATGATGACACCGTCGTGCGCGTTGTGCCACCTAACATTGGGCCAGGCGCTGTTGAAAATCCAGCTGAAGTTCCGGATCAGGGTCCCGAAGGTCCGGATGCCAATGTTCCGGTCGTCGCTAGACCAGCAGGCGAACCACGACCTGCGGTTGAACCGGCAGCACAGCCTGTCAAGCCCGGTGCGGTTGGCGCAAATAACGCAGAACCTGTTGCCGCTGATGGTGAACCAATCGCTGAAGATGATGGAGGTTTCCTGATTAAAGATGCGAGTATTAACGATATCTTCCAGTTGTTGGCCAAAAGAGCGGGCAAGCAGTATTTTCACAATAACAAATTGGCCACTGACGACTATAAAGTGACCGGACATTTGAACGGCGATACCGAGCCCTTGAAACAGATGGAGGAACTCGCTTTTCAGTATGGTCTGCGCATGTATGTGAAAGGTAATACGGTTTACGCCATGATGGATGAACAACTCCAACAACTGCCAGCAAAGGAATGGACTTACACACTGCGTTATATGCGTGCGACTGATATAGAACAAATCAAAGCACTCATTCAGCCAATGCTTACAGCCGGCCGCGGAATTGTTAACTTTGAGCCCAAGACGAATACAATCGTGGTCATTGACACCATGCACCACATTGAAATGGTGGAGAGATTGCTACAGAAAATTGACCGTCCCAAAGGCCAGGTGGTAGTTGAGGTTAAGATCCTCAGGGTCAATAGCCAGGTGGGTCAAGCAAAGGGTGTGGATTGGTCAAGATCACTCAAGGATAACGGTGTCTCCATAAATTTAGCACGTAGTTTGAACAGTGTATTCGGATTGCCATCTAGTTGGGCAACTCCAGTTGCCGGTATTCCTCCGAATGGGGCCACTGCTGCTGACGGTGTCATAACTGGTTCAGATACTCCAGGTGGGTCGAACAACCTCATTTTATCACCATTACAGGTATCGGGTGTGCTTCGTGCGCTAAATGATGCCAACATCGTGACACAAAAATCAAACCCAGTGGTCATCACAGAGGACAATGAGGTAGCCAGTGTCGCCTTGATCGACCGAGTGCCGATTATCACATCGGATGTCAGTAGCACAGCATCGGGAACGAATACGACCGATAAGGTGCGCTACACGATTGATGAAAGTGACTCAACAGACCCAGAAAAAACACGCGAGATTGGTGTGACGATTACAGTCCGTCCTAGCGTGCTTCCTGACGGAACAATCCGTATGGATATGCGTCCTCGGAATGCTCAAATTGTTGAGAATGTAAGAGGTGCTTCTGGTAATATTTACCCCCGTGTTAGTGAGGCCACTATCAAATCAATTGCTCGTATCCCAGATGGGCACTCGTTGATTATTGGTGGTTTTTATGGTCAGGTGATGAGCAAGGGTAAAAACAAAATTCCATTGCTAGGGGATATCCCACTATTGAATTTTTTCTTTAAGTCTAAGCAAACCAGCAAAGAGCAGTCTAGTCTGATCTTCG
>JARFPV010000215.1 GCA_029288115.1 Akkermansiaceae bacterium
CACCTTAAAGAACGATTTTATTAATCACCCAATCGATAATATCCGCTGGGCTGTTGCCAAAGGGCCCGCAAAAATCGATCATATTACGGTTGTTAAATTGTCCAAGGAAAAGTGATTACAGCAATCGATCACATCGTCAGAATACCAGAGAGCATAACCCCCTTATCACCCCACGAAAGCCTCTTCGATCACTTCACCCAAAAAGCAAATTCCTAGCAATAATAGTGGTGAAAACCAGCAACTATATAAAGTATCAAGTCTCTATCTAAGCTTCCCCGTCAAGCGGACAGTTCATAAGTAGAAATTTGTTCCATTTTCTTGCGGTAGATTGTTGGTGGGATGTTGCCCAGAGCGTCATGTGGACGCTGCTCAAGAAGAAGGACTGATACTTTTCCCCTTGCACACACCATTTCCTGCGTTACATACCCCGCGACCGCAGCAGATGTTCTGCTAAATGCAAAATCCTAAATCCTAAATAAATCATGTCAGTACTCGTCGGAAAACAAGCCCCGTCCTTCACCGCCAAAGCCGTGCAAGGAGAAAACATCATCGAACACTTCAGCCTGGAGCAATTCATCGGTGAAAAATACGTCGTCCTCTTTTTCTACCCCAAGGACTTCACCTTCGTCTGCCCCACCGAACTCCACCGCTTCCAAGATGAAATTGCCGAGTTCGAAAGCCGCAACGTCCAGGTCGTCGGCTGCTCCACAGACACCGAGTTCTCACACTGGGCATGGCTCCAGACACCCAAAAACAAAGGCGGTATCCAAGGCGTCAACTACCCGCTCGTTGCCGATACCAACAAAACCATCTCCAACGACTACGACGTCCTCGCAGGCGAATACACCGAGGACGAAGAGGGCAACCTCGCTGTTGACGGTGAAATGGTCGCCTACCGCGGACTCTTCCTCATCGACAAAGAAGGCATCGTCCAACACCAGGTCGTCAACAACATGCCACTCGGCCGCTCCGTCAAGGAATGCCTGCGTATCATCGACGCCTTGCAGCACTTCGAAGAGCACGGCGAGGTCTGCCCCATGGACTGGCAAAAAGGTGACGACGCCATGACCGCCACCCACGAAGGCGTGTCAGGCTACCTCTCCAAGTAATCACTCCAGATAAACAATCACCAAACCCGCCGCTCCTCCACGAGCGCGCGGGGTTTTTTCGGCTACTGATGCCGAGTTAGGATAACACGCGCACTCCGCAGCACCCCATTCAATGAAGTTCTACACAGTGCAGATATCCACCGCTTCCTTGAGAGACGTCAGTGGGTCTCGCAGTGGGACAAACTCCTGCCCAAGATAACCATCGTAGCCCATGGCAGCAAGTGCCTTGGCAATCCCACGATAGTTCAGTTCTTGGTTGTCGTCGATCTCGTGTCGACCAGGCACCCCGGCAGTATGGAAGTGTGAAATCGCATCCTTGTGCTTGGTAAACGTCGCAATGCAGTCACCCTCCATGATCTGCATGTGGTAAATATCGTAGAGTAATTTAAACCGCTCAGATCCCACGGCGTTCACCAGTTCCACCCCCCACTCAGTGCGATCACAAAGGTAGTCTTTATGATTCACCTTGGAATTCAACAGCTCCATCGAGATGGTAATATTGTGTTTCTCCGCAATGGGAACAATACGCTTCACCCCCTCGACACAGTTCTTCAGCCCTTCTTCGTCAGACAGTCCATTGCGGTTGCCAGAGAAGGCTATCACTTGGGGCACATTGCCCGCCTTCGCCGCTAGAGGAATCACCTCTTCATAGATTTTTACCAGCGTATCGTGATTTTCTTTCTTCTCAAATGCCGTAGCGATACTACCCACTCCCTTCACTGGCTTGGGTCGTCCCATGGCACATTCGAGCCCATGCTTGGCGACAGTCGCCCATTGATCAGGAAAGAGAATCTCCACCGATTGAATGCCAATCTTCTTGGCTTCAACACAGAATTTCTCCAGGGGGATTTTTCTAAAACACCAGTGGCAAACCGAGTGCTTGAACTTAGCATTCGAGCCAGCAGCTTTTTCAGCGGCTTTGACTTGAGCTCCGAGAGCCGAGAATAAGGCAGCGCCTCCGGCAAGTGTGGTGAGTGATTCGCGACGATTCATAGTGACTCCAATACAGCGAACATG
>JARFPV010000229.1 GCA_029288115.1 Akkermansiaceae bacterium
CGGACAATCATGTATGGCAGGAGTGAGAAAAACGTCACCAAACAGAGTCCCCACAATGCGAGAAACTTCCCTCGAACAACGCGCCAACGAGTCAGGGGTGTCATCAGCAACAGCTCATGGTTTCCCTCGTCAAGTTCCTGACCCATCAGCGCCAAACCTCCAAGAGGCATCACAATGATGCAGATCAATCCGGCTACCAGCCAGAATGGCCCGGAGGTAAAAAACAACGCAGGATTTAGCATACCCGTCATCTTGGAAAACTCTTCAACATCCCCCATGCTGAATTCAGCAACCATCGCCAACACTGCCATGGCCTGAATCACGATAAAGGGAATCATAAACATCCCACGCCGCAGCCCCTGACGCAGCTCCTTCACCGTCATCGCACCAAAGCGATCGGGAAGATCCTCTTTCTGATAGATCATTTCACTCACAAGCTAAGTAAAACCATAAGCTAACATTCATATTTTCCAATGACTAATGTCGAATGGCTCTACTCACAGAGAGAAAAAATGCCGCTCCCCTGTAAGCCGGATTCTGTCCCTTCTGCTTTCACAGAAATAGACGGCCATTTATCTTATCCTGCCGAAACAGGAAACCTCCCTTGCGGGATGGTGCGACTAATACCCGGGGATCCTGATCGGGCGGGCTACCCTTCCCCTGTTATGTCTTGCGCCGTGCGGGGTTTACCGTGCCTCCTTAGTTACCCTCGGAGCGGTGGGCTCTTACCCCACCTTTTCACCCTTATCCCGCATATGCGGGACGGTTTATTTTCTGCTGCACTTTCCGTCCGGCCAGCTTGAACTGACCGTCCCTCGTTTTCACGAGGCACACTGCCCTATGGCGTCCGGACTTTCCTCGACATCCCGTAAAGGACACCGCGACCGTCCGGGGAGCGGCACGCGCAGGCTACGCCCGCAAACTCCAAGTTACAAATTCCAAATACCAAAAAAATGAGTCTAAGAACATGATCTCACAAATTTGGAACTTGGATTTTTGATTTTGAAACTTAGAACTTCCGGCATGTCCTACCTACTGCCTACCTATGGAAAATTTCCGCTCACCGTTGTCCGGGGAGAGGGCTCTCGTGTGTGGGACGATGGCGGCAAGGAATACCTCGATTTTTGTGCGGGCATTGCCACGTGTAGCATTGGTCATTGCCACCCTGCTTTGACCCAAGCCATCTCCGATCAGGCTAACACCCTGATGCATTGCTCGAACCTGTATCACGTCCCGCAGCAAGAAAAGCTCGCGAGCCTTCTTGTGGAGGATGTTGTCAAGACCCCCGGCAAGGTCTTCTTCAGCAACTCAGGAGCCGAGGCCAACGACGGCATGATCAAGACGGCACGTAAGTTTGGTCACGCCAAACCAGCCAGCAATGGTGACGCCCGGTATGAGGTCATCACTTTCTCGATGTCATTCCATGGCCGGACACTCGGGTCCATGGCCGCCACGGCACAGAAAAAAATCCAGGTTGGATTCGATCCCATGCTGCCTGGGTTTAAATACGTTCCATTCAATGACATCGACGCCCTGAGCGCTGCCATTTCTGACAGCACGGCAGGCATTATGTTAGAGCCTATTCAGGGCGAAGGTGGCGTCAATGAAGCAACACCAGAATTCCTCCAGCACATCGCCTCGCTCTGCAAGGAACACGACCTACTATTGATGCTCGACGAGATCCAGTGTGGCATGGGCAGAACCGGCACACTCAACGGCTGGCAAAGCATCTGCCCGGACCTTCAACCCGACACCATTTCCTGGGCCAAGGGAATGGGTGGCGGATTCCCCATCGGTGCGTTCTTCGTAAGCGATCGGGCAATCAATCATGATGGCACCGAACTCTCATCGCTGATGGATGCCGGATCCCACGGCTCAACTTACGGTGGCAACCCACTCGCATGTGCTGCTGCACTAGGAGTTCTCAACACGATCATCGACAACAAGCTCTGCGAAAATGTTTCCTGCCAAAGCAAGCGTATCCAAGATGAAATTACTTCGTGGCAGCACAGCACCATCAACAACATCAGGGGCAAGGGCCTGCTGTTGGGAATCGGACTCAATTCAGACGCGCTGAACCCACCAGAGGGGACAACACCAGCGCTTCTGTTATGTCTTGAGTTGATGGAAAACGGACTACTAACGGTTCCCGCGGGCCCCGATACATTACGCCTGTTACCGCCACTCAATGTTTCTGACTCCGAAATCGACGAGGCTATGAAAATTCTCAAAAACACTCTCGATTCTCTCAGTAAAATCTGAATACTGTGGACTCAAAATCATTTATTGATTCCCCCAACCATTGATTAATACATTCCCATGACTCATCTACTTTGTATTGAAGCTGTCTCTTATACACATCTCCGAGCCCACGAGACTTG
>JARFPV010000257.1 GCA_029288115.1 Akkermansiaceae bacterium
ATGTGTATAAGAGACAGGTGGTAATGGGCACGTCAGTAAATGCCTTAGAGGCGGACTTCATGGCGACCAACCACGCGGGCAAAACTGTTTCCCGACTGAAAGCGCCCGGATAGATCGCCTTGTGTGATCCGTCCCGAAAACCCATCCACATGCCACAGGTCACCTGGCTATTGTATCCGACAAACCAATTGTCCGCAAAATCGTAAGTGGTGCCGGTTTTTCCAGCGAGTGTGGAGTCCAGAGTCAGAGAACTGGTTGCATTTTTGCCAGTGCCGTTGCGCAGAGCTGATTGCAGCATGCTGTGCATTAGAAAGGCCGTTTGCTCGGATGTCACTTGCTTGGGCTGAGACTCCTCACTGTGCTGGTAGCGCGGTGACCCGGAAGCATCATCAATTCGATCGATAAAATACATCGAGGCAGGACGATTTCCTAGATTTGGATAGACGGCATAGGCACGCACCAGTGTCGGTAAGCTTACGCTGTCTGTCCCCACCAGCATCCGTGCAAGCAGTTTGGTTTGTGGAAAAGTCAGACCGAATTTGCGCGCGGTCTCCATCACGGTGCCGAGGCCTAGTTTTTTCCCAAGCCTAACGGATGCAGCAATTTTCGATGCATCGAGTGCACGGCGCATAGTGATATCACCTTCATAACTCGGTTTGAATGTCTCCATTCCCCACTCCCCGAGTATACCCTCGCGCCCATCCACCATCACTGCACGGTTATCCATTGGGCGATCAATAAGCATGGACACAAGTGACATGCCATTTTCCACTGCGGCTGTGTAAATGAATGGGAAAAATGCCGTACCGATCGGTTTGCTACCGGATTGAATAAAATCATACTGATTATGGGTGAAGTCTCTGCCTCCAACGTAGGCAATGGCTGCACCGGTCTTGTTATCGATCATCAGACCCGCACCTTGAAGATACTTGGGTTCATTCTGCCCCACTCGGTAATCCTGATAGAGAGGATGGGAATAGCCATCATGTTTCTCTGCGTTGGCTAACTGATCGAGCAGGCTGGCTTCCATTGCCTGCTGGACATCTCTATCAATTGTCGTGAAAATCTTGAACCCACCTTCAGTCAAGGCGTCCTCCCCGAGTCGGCTCCTCACCTCGCCGGCAATACGTTCGTAAAGATGTGATGTGCCGCGCCGGATCGGCTTCGGGTTGAGCACCACTGGTTCCTGTTGCAGGCGCTCGCTTTCCTCCGGTGTGATGAACTCCTCCGCTGCCAATCTACGCAGAACCTGATTCCGTGCTTTTTTGTTTTCCTCCAGATTGTTAAGTGGCGAGATGCGGGCTGGGTTTTTGATGCAGCCTACCAATGATGCACATTCCGAAACCGTGAGATCTCTGGGTTCCTTTCCAAAATAGCCGAGGGAGGCAGAACGAATTCCATAGTAGCCGCTACCAAAGGGAATGCGGTTCAGGTAAAACTCAAGAATCTCCTTCTTACTGTAGACCTCTTCGATTCTCAGAGCTAGAAATGCCTCCACGGCCTTACGTTCAAGACCAGTCTGCCCTCTCTCATCGGCCTCTTCTTTCAAGTGAAATGCGTTACGCGCGAGCTGCTGAGTAAGCGTACTGGCTCCCTGAGTCTGCCTGCCCGCCTTCCAGTTCAGGTAGGCTGCACGCACAACACCAACCCGATCGACACCGTCGTGCTCAAAAAAACGCTGATCCTCACCCGCGACGAGTGCGTTGATCATGGTCAGCGGCACATCCTTGATACTAATCTTATCTCGGTTTTCTACAAAAATCCGACCAATCTCCCGTCCTTTGCGGTCGAGTATCAGGCTGACCACCTCCACGTCATCAATTTCTGTCAGATCATAAGTTGCTGCCTGTTGTTTGTAGGGCTTGGTCATGATCTCGAAGACCGCATAGGCCACTCCCGCACAGATCAACCCAAACAACATCAGGTAAACGAGCCATTTTAGCTTGAAGAACTTCCTTTTGCGACGCTTGTTCTGAGTGCCCCCGCGCTTATCGCCTGATCTGGTTCGCTTTTTACCCATATTGTCTATACATCATGGCCAAGGAATCAACGCATCGCCCCGCCCCTGAACTTGGTAACATATATCCCGAGACCGACATGAAAGCAACCCCAGCTTTGCACTCGATCATCGCTGCCGAGATAGAAAAATCAGGCCCGATGCCGTTCTCGAGATTTATGCAGATGGCGTTATATCATCCGCGTGCTGGGTACTACTCGAGTCGCACACAAAAAACTGGCAAGCAAGGCGACTTCATCACGAGTGTCAGTGTGGGCTCCTGTCTTGGTTCGATTCTTGCCAGAAGGCTGCACAGCTACTGGACAGAATCAGAATCCCCCGATGAATTTCACATTATTGAACCGGGAGCTCATGACGGCACTCTTGCGGGTGACATTCTGGATGAAATCGCAAGGTTTTCCCCAGAGTTCTATCAGACTGTGCACTATCATCTCATTGAGACATCAGAGGTACTTGGCAAACGCCACAGCGAGCGGCTCAGTGTCGCTCACCAAGAAAAATTCACCTCGCACTCATCTATCAGTGTAATCCATTCGCCCTATGGCGCAGTCATTTCCAATGAACTCATCGATGCCTTTCCCGTTGAACTCATCAAGTTCCACAATGATCATTGGAACAGACAAATGGTCTGCATGGATGCCGATGATCGTTTCTGCTTCTCTGATACAGAGATAGACTCGCCTGAGATTGAGAAGTTTTTCGCTAGTCTCGGCAATGGATACCCCGATGGCTACACGACGGAATACAACACAGGCATGGATGACTATGTGAGATCGGCTGCCGGCGCCATTTCATCGGGGCTATTTATTACGATCGACTACGGGCATAACCAGCAGGATTACTACCACCCGGACCGGTTAACAGGCACACTGCAGACATATCATTCACACCAAAAAGCAGAAAATCCGCTACATCTCCCGGGTGAGATCGACATCACAGCACATGTGGATTTTACGCGGTTGCAAGAAACAGCCGAAAATGTCGGGTTTCACTCTCCCTGGTTTGGCACGCAAGCAAGCTACCTCACAGAGCATGCGCGGTCATGGCTGCTTGAGATGGAAAGTCATCCACAGAAAACAGACGTCGAAATGATCCGGCAATTCCAGACTCTGACCCATCCATCGATGTTGGGGACACGGTTCTCCGTCCTGGAAATGCGCAAATGATGCAGCCAAATGATAAATGTCTGCGCTAGGCTTTGACATTCTCGTTTCCAACACTTAAATCGCGCCCGTCATGCCAACTCAGCGAATTCTCGTCTCGGATCCCATTTCTGAAAAAGGAGTGGAGCTTCTCAACAGCCACCCCGATCTTGAGGTGGACGTCAATACCGGTCTCAGCCCAGAGGAACTTATCAAGATCATCCCGTCATACCACGGGCTGATCATCCGATCGCAGACCAAGGTGACCGCCGAGGTGCTTGCTGCTGCAACCGAGCTGAAAGCCGTTGGGCGCGCCGGTGTCGGCGTCGATAACGTGGATCGTGATTCAGCCACCAACCACGGTGTGATCGTGATGAACACGCCAACTGGCAACACCATCTCTACAGCAGAGCTCGCATTCACACTGATGCTCTCTGCCGCGCGAAACATCGGTCCCGCACACGCAGAGGTGCTTAAGGGCGAATTCCCCGCAGCCCGCAAGGCATATAAGGGCATCGAGCTGAACAACAAACGTCTCGCCGTCATCGGCATGGGTCGCATCGGTGCTGAGTTCACCAAACGAGCGCAGGCGTTCGGTATGCACGTCGTTGCCTACGATCCGTTTTTGACCCAGGCGCGTGCCGACGAACTTAAAATCCAACTTGCATGCAGCCCGGATGAGGCCCTGACGGGGGCGGACGTTGTGACCCTACACGTTCCACTCACTGACGACACAAAGCACATCATCAATGCGGAGCGACTCGCCCTAATGAACAAGGGGGCCCTGGTCGTGAACTGTGCACGGGGTGGACTCATTGATGAAGATGCGCTGAAGGCTGCGATTGACTCCGGCCACGTTGCTGGCTGCGGGCTCGATGTCTACGAGGATGAACCACCGTCAGCTGATCATATTCTCTTTGATCTGCCTAAGCACGTTTCATTCACCCCTCACCTGGGTGCATCCACGAACGAGGCTCAGGAAAACGTTGGCATCCAGGTCGCAGAGCAGCTTCGCGATTTCCTCACCACCGGAGAGATACGCAATGCAATCAACATGCCCTCGCTTGATGCCTCCGCACTCGAAGAAATCGGTGGTTACCTGGATCTCTCCAACTCACTTGGCAGATTCCTCGCCAAGCTCGGCCCAGCGAACCCTGACGCCCTTCGCGTTTCCTATCATGGCGATATTGCGGAAAAAGACACCTCCCTCATTTCCCGCACCATACTTACGGGATATCTGGAAGCAGCACGGCCAAACGGCCAAGTAAACATCGTCAACTCCCCTGCCGTCGCCCATGACATGGGGCTTGATATTGTGGAATCCGTCATTAATGCCACCACGGAATACAACGAACTCATCATCGCTGAGCTTCGTAAGGACGGCAAAAAATTCCGCGTCGCCGGAACCATCATCGGTCAGTCTCCGAGAATCGTGGAAATTGATCACCTCTACATCGATACCAATATCCATGGGCACTTCCTCATCGTGCGCAATGACGACCGCCCGGGCATCGTAGGGCTGGTAGGATGTGCACTCGGTGATGCAGAACTCAACATTGCCAACCTTTCGCTTGCTCGAAACAAGTCCAAGGGTGACGCATTGAGTGTGATTGAACTCGATACAGCTCCTGGCAACGAAATTGTGGAACAATTGGCGGCATCTCCCGGGGTCATTTCGGTGACTGCTGTGGAAATATAAGCCTTTTTTCCCAGAAATAGACTTTACACGGGGGCCTATCTGGGTATTTTCCCGCCCCTGCCCGCCGCCACAGGCACGCAAACCCATCAATTTCAAACCAACCACATCTCATGAAAGTTCTTTCCTCACTAATGTCCATGAAGAAACGCCACGAAGACTGCCAAGTCGTGAAGCGTAAGGGCACTCTCTACGTTATTTGCAAGAGCAACCCTAAGTTCAAGGCTCGCCAAGGTGCAACAAAAGGCACCCGCCTGAGCAAGAAGGGTGTGAAGTAATTCACGAACCTGATCCAATTTTCCAAAACCCTTCTCCGTTCGTTCGGGGAGGGGTTTTTTTATGTGGCGGAGACCTTCCGTCTCCTCGCCCTCACTAGTTTGCAAATCACAAAAAGAACCAGCGCCATAATGCCCACCAGTAAGGCATACACCCACCAAGGCGTCGGCACGGGTGCCGTCATTTCCATCGTGATTGGTTTACCATTGAGGTTGGAAAGACCATACCGCCACCGCAATGTACGACCATCCTTGGACACCTCATGGGCATTGCTCTTTTCCACCGCCTTGGGTAAATGCACAGCATAGCGGAACTCGGCATCGCTGAGCAGTACGGCAGCATTGCCACCCACATATTTTTCAATCAACGGTGCGAGATCGACCTCTCTGCGAAGACTGGCACTCAGCCCCTCAATCTTCACGTCAATGGATCCCAAGATAGCGTGTAGTATTTTATCAGCCTTGGTTTGTGGAGCGGAAGGTTCATGCTCTGGCAGCATGTCCTCAAGCGTCGACACATCATCGGTTTCAATGTCGATTCTAATCACATAGCTGCCCCTATCTCGGTCGATTCGATTGGTGACTAATCTGAGATCGCTATTATTACCTACCTCCTCATCGACCGAGTTTTTAAAATCCTCCGCGTCTTTTTCGGAAAGCAACATCAGCGGTACACGGTACTCTGCCTTGACCCGCGCAGAGCCATCCCTGTTGATCCACACTTCCTCGTCTCCTTCAATGCATGACTGCAACAGCATGCACATCCATGTCAGAATGATGAATCCGGTGAACCTCATGAGCGTGAATGTGTACGGTCTTTGCGCCAAAGCAACTCCAAAGACACCATTGACACGATGTC
>JARFPV010000321.1 GCA_029288115.1 Akkermansiaceae bacterium
CCATTCCACCAGTTGCGAGGCTTGAGCTTGCATAACGAAGTTGTAGAAATCCACATCCCAGCTTGCAGTGGGGTCGATCAGGGCGTAATGACTCCCGTGATGAAACGTTATGCATACACAATGATGATGGCTCTGGTGGGATTGTTTGCATCCTGCGGAGAGGAGAAAAAGGCTGATGTCAACGCCGGTGTGGCTACTGCAGATGCGGATAAGCCTGCTGTTGCTGCGGGAGTGGAAGACATCCGTATTGAGTTGGAAACGAGCAAAGGCACAATCGAGGCGACTATCTTTGCCTCCAAAGTGCCTATGACGGCTGCGAATTATCTGAACCTTGCCAAACGTGGGTACTACGATGGTCTTACATTCCACCGTGTGATTGCGGATTTCATGATTCAAGGTGGCGACCCTCAAGGCAGTGGCATGGGTGGTCCTGGATATCGGTTTGGTGATGAGTTTGATCCCACACTTACGCACGATGGCTCGGGCGTTTTTTCTATGGCAAACGCAGGCCCCGGTACAAACGGATCACAGTTTTTCATTACCCATCGCGCTACACCACACCTAAACAACAAGCATAGTGTGTTTGGAAAAGTCACCAAGGGACAGGATGTCGTGAATGCGGTTGTGCAGGGCGATACCATCAAATCCATCAAGATCCTCGATTCCACGGATGCCCTTTTTGCTGCTCAGAAGGCGAGTATCGACAAGTGGAACAAGGTGCTTGATGCCCGCTGATTTTTAAAACGAAAATGTGACACAATTGAGTGCTTGAAGCGTCCATAGCTCTGGGTAGGATGAAATGTCGCTATCCGAACGAAAAACCAACAACCACCAATTACTACCATGTTTGAAATCTACCAAAGCGAGAAAACCAGCAAGTATCACTTCCGCCTAAAAGCTGCCAACGGAGAGATCATTCTTTCAGGACAAGGCTATAAGGACAAGGCGGGTTGCGCCAATGGCGTTGAGTCCGTTAAGAAGAACGGAACTGACGAGTCTAACTTCGAAATCAAGGATGCCAATGACGGCAGAAAATATTTCGTATTGAAGGCAAGTAACGGCCAAGTCATCGGCCAGAGCCAGATGTATAAGTCAGATTCGGGCCTGAAAAACGGCATTGCTTCAATCGGAAAGAATGCTTCAGGTGATGTCAAGGATCTGACGTCCTGACTGAGAAAAATTCCCATCTACAAGCCCTGCCTGCGGACATCGTAGGGCGGGGCTTTTTTTATGCAGTGATTTGGGAGGACTTAACCGCTGCGCTGTATGCCGTTACGATGATTTGTGCCTTTCGGGACACCTCATCAGGGCTGTCTCCAGCTTGATAAATATTCGAGCCCAGTCCGATACCTTTAGCTCCGGCTTGAAACCAATCGCTCATATTGTGTTCCGTGACCCCGCCCACAGCAAAAATCGGAATATCTTTGGGGATGACAGCTGTTAGGTCTTTGATGCCTTTTGCTCCAACAACTGAAGCGGGGAAAATCTTCAGGGCATCTGCTCCGGCGTCGATCGCTTGAAAGCATTCGGTGCATGTTGCAGCGCCTGGCAGGGAATACATGTTCAACTCATCAGTCCGCGCGATGACCTGTGTATTCGTATTAGGCGACACAATAAATGAACCACCAATATCATGCACCTGGTCGACCTGATCGGGTGATAGCACCGTGCCTGCGCCTACTGCCATTTTACCCTCGAAATGTGATGACAGAAGCTCGATACTCTTCAGTGGGTCATTCGAATTCATCGTCACTTCCATCACCCTGATTCCGGCTTCATAGAGAGATGTTCCTATTTTAAGGACTTCATCGGGTTCCACACCACGAAGGATTGCGACAATGGGAAGTGTCTTGATTTGTTCGTTGACGTAAGATTTCTTCATAATGATGTGAGTGCCAAATGTCCACGAATGGTTGCGGTTTTACTATCAATAGCAAGTGTTTCCACATTCATTTTCTCGAGAGCCATGGCATACAATGGCATGAGTGAGTCCGAGCCGCAGAGATGAACTCTTGAGACTGGTTTTGCGGATTTGAGTTCATTGCTGATCAGGAATCCCGACAGGTAAGAATAAAACCCCTCGGCTGAGACCTTGGAAAATACAAAATCGCTACGTAATTTGAAGAGGTCCTGTAGGTCGTTGCCGTCTGCCGCCAACTGGCAACCATGCAAAAAGCTTTCCCTATTGAACTCCCGGGTGGTGATTTGCTCCCTGAAAATACTTTCTTCGCAGAGCGAGTGGAACAGGTCTCCTGTCATGTAGGTTTTAAATGAAACAATTTTACCTTCTTCCACGGTCACCCACTTGGAATGGGTTCCAGGTAGGCAGATTAACCTAACATCAGGATATGCATTCATTGTCCCGAAGACCTGCACCTCTTCTCCGCGCATAATGTCAAGCGAGCCGTCAGTGTGTTGATGTTTTGCTCCCCCCAAGAGGCGTGTCTTAGGGAACTCAGGCAGTGGCCGGAAATTTGAAGAATAAGCATCAATCGTGAGTGGCGTGGAGCTGTAATCAGTCTCTAGCCATCCCAGCTTCGAACCTGCCATTCCGGATATGCGAACTTCGTCGTCCTCTGCCACCTGAAGCTCTTTGAGCATTTTGTGCATCTCCTCAGCGTAGCCTGACTTATTGCCAGCAATTCTCTTAACACCTTGATTGGATTCATAGGTGCGCAGAGTATTTCCGCTTGAATCAACAAGGTAAGCCCGCAGCTGGCTGCTGCCCCAATCACAGACGACCATAGTTTCCTGCGAGTTTGGATTTTCGTTTTTGCTTTTCATTGTTTGCTGGATACGATCCGATTTCACCTGCCGATGACCTGAAGGTGGGTGGAATCATCACATCGTAAGAAGAACAAGAATGAACACAATTGGAAAAATCCTCTACGGCATCCTCCGTGGCCCTATGGGGACGGCACCATCGCCAACTGCTAACATATGATCACTGCAACCATTACCAACCACATGACAAGCCTCGACTGGATCGTGGTAGCCGTCTGGGTTCTCGGGACGAGCCTGTTTGGCTATTACTTCGCGAAGTATGTAAAAACGGCTAAAGACTACCTTGTCGCAGGCCGGAAGCTCAAGTGGTGGCAGATCGGTATTGCACAAGCTGCTGATTCAGTGGATGCAGGTGACTTCATCGCCATTGCAGGAATGGCTTACCTGAAAGGTTTCACGGGTCTTGGATATATCTGGATCGGCATGGCATTCGGGACCTATATTCTGGCGCGTTACCTGGCCCCCATGCTCTATCGAAGCGGGGTAGTGACCAATGCCGAATTCCTGGAGCTCCGGTTCTCTCCCTCCATGCGCAAGGCATCGGCCTTGATTCAGATACTCTACCGGTTCATTGCCATGGCACTGGTTGGTTACGCGTTGGCCACCATGTTCAGGGTCGTGATGGGTGTGGAAATGACCTATGGCATCCTGATTTCGATGTGCATTACCATTCTTTATGTGTTTGCTTCCGGCCAGTTAGGCGTGGTGATGGCTGCCATTCCTCAAGTGGGACTGATGCTCGTGGTCTCTGGAATTATTTTCTATTCGGTCTTTGCTGATATTGGCGGACTCAATGGTTTCAACAGCCACCTGCCTGAGTATGGAGACATGCTTCGCCTCACCTACTACACCGAAGATGGGTTGAATAACTCACTCTATTTGGTTGGCCTGATACTGGTGTTGTTCACCTATCCATTGGTGAACCAAACAGTGGCGCAACGTATCGTATCCGCAGCAAACGAGTCGGATGCTAGAAAAGGTAGCATGGTCTCATTACTGCCATGGTTCATTGTGACTGGTGTCGCCATTCTGGCTGGAGTCGTGGGTACCGTGCTTGTTCCGGACCTCTCTCCAGAATCGCGGAATGACCTCTACCCACTCTACATGGTGGAATATCTGCCGACGGGAGTTCTTGGGTTAGGGGTCGCGGCTCTAGTCGTGGGAAGCATGTCCACGGGGGCGGGTATCGGTACAGCGATTTCTGGGCTGCTTTCAAATGATGTGTTCAAGATCATGGGAAATCAGAAATACACCGAGGCGCAGCAGCTTAGGTGGACACGTGTTTTTTCCACTGCCGCTATTGTGTTAGGATCAATCCTATCATCGCAGGTCGCCAATTTCGGGGGCATGGTTCCGTTTTATGTCACCTTCTCGGGGACTTTCGTGCTGCCGTTGACAGTTCCATATCTTGCTGCAGCATTTTTTCCACAGGCGAGTAGGCACTCAGCACTTGCCTCGCTGATAGCAGGGTGTGCGTTAGGTCTTGTATTGTTTAATGCCGAGGATTACCTGCCAATTTATATGACACAGCCACAGTGCAGACCACTCTGGGTGTTAGGAATGGCTTTGGTGGTTATGGTCATCTGGTCTCTCGTGGAGAACTCCATCAAAGGAAGAATTCCCAAAAATCAACTGGCAAGCCGCTTCAATGCCTTTGATTTTGGCAAAAACATGGAACCTGAAGAAGTCAGGAAAATGATGGAGTCCGGTGACCTTGAAGAATGGCACGGCAAACAAAATGTGGAGTATGAAACATTGGGGCTTAAGGGGTCCGCTCCCTGGTATACGCGTCCGGGATTCTATGAAATTTTATCCATTGTGGCCATGGTTGCACTGATGATCTGGTTGTGGTAAATCAAATGAAATACAATATTATGAAACGAACGATCCATACCCTGTGTGCACTCACACTCATCAGTGTGTGTTTGGCCAAGGAATACAAAACAATTGGCTCACTGGAGAGTCATGACCCTCTGTTTAACAAACTGGTTTCTCCTCAGGCGAAAATTGAAATCATTGGCGAAGGGTTTTCCTGGATTGAGGGGCCGCTGTGGTTGCCATCAGAAAACTGCCTCGTATTTTCTAACATACCTCCCAACAAAACCTGGAAGTGGACTGAAAAAGACGGAGCTGTTCCTTACCTGCAAAAAAGTGGCTACTTGGGCAAGGTCCCCAGACCTGGTTTCAAAGGTGCATTTGACCAGGCGGGTTCTAATGGATTGGTTCTGAGCCCCGATGGCAAGCTGGTGCTTTGCCAGCATGGGTTACGGCAAATGGGCATGATGACGGCTCCTCTCAATAAGCCCAAGCCGGAATACAAGACGCTGACCGACCGGAACCACGAAGGAAAAAAGTACAACAGCCCGAACGATGGATGTTACCACAAGGACGGCAGTCTGTATTTCACCGACCCGCCCTATGGGTTACCCGCTGGAGCGGAAGACAAAACAAGAGAAACTGCGTACTCCGGTGTTTACCGTCTTTCCAAGGATGGCAAAGTCACTCTGATCGATGACAAGTTGGAGCGCCCTAACGGTATCGCCTTGTCCCCGGATCATAAAACGCTCTACGTCGCTAACTCGCACAAGACAAACGCCATCTGGATGGCCTATGATCTTAATGATGATGGCACGGTGAAAAGCAAACGTGTCTTCAAAGACGTCACTAAGCTGGTGGGCACTCGAAAAGGCATGCCGGATGGCCTTAAAGTCGATGACGACGGCAACATTTTTGCAACTGCGCCTGGTGGTGTGTGGGTGTTCGATCCCAAGGGTAAACATCTTGGCACGATTGTGACCAAGGAATTTGCGAGCAACGTGGCATTTGGTCCTGAAAAGAAGACGCTCTACATCACGGCTGATATGTTATTGCTGCGGATAAAGTTGAAGTGATTATCTACTTTTCCCCGTAGACTTTCATCACTTCCAGGATGCCTCCATACTGCGCTTTCCAGGCGTTCTTGCTGTATCCTCCTGCCATGGTCATGACATAGGGGATCTTCTTTTTTTTGCAGTAAGCGGCAATCATTGCGTCCCGCTTGGCGATGCCTTCGTGGGTCATTGCTATGTTAGCCAGAGGGTCACCAGCCAAGGTGTCACAGCCGGCAACGTGAAATACGATGTCGGGTCGAGCACGGGCGAACATTGTAGGAAGCGACTTTTTCAGTGTGCCTAAAAACGACGCGTCGGTCACACCAGCAGCAAGCCCGATGTCCCAGTCACCTTTCTCCTTCGGCTCGGGGTAGATGCCGGATTCATGCATCGAAAACGAATAAGTCGACGGGTCATTGGCGAGGCAGACAATGGTGCCGTTGCCTTGGTGAGCATCGGTATCAATGATCAGGGCTCGGCGAATTTTCTTTTCCTGTTGGAGTTGGCGAATTGCGATTGGGACGTCGGCAATCAGGCAAAACCCCTCGCCGGAATCAGGCTTGGCATGGTGGTAGCCGCCTCCGAGGTTAACTGCCACTCCTGATTTTAAAGCCAATCGGGCGGCGTGTAATGTGCCACCGCTTGCGAGCTGAAATCTTTTGACCACCGAGTTTTGCAGTAAACTACCGGGGATAGTCGCCATCTGCGGAGCCTCGAGATACCGCGCCAGGTTACGCGATTTTTTCCACGACTGAATGTATGCCTCCGTGTGGATCAGCCGGAGCTGTTTACGGGTTAGCGTTTCGGGCGTGTGTGAATTTTTTTCGTTCACCCAGCCTTCTTTTTTGAGTTGGGCATAGATTTTATCGTATTTGGCGATGTCGAAGGGATGCAGCTTCTCCAGCCCTAACAGAGAAATTTTGTATTCCTTGCTGTAAACAACGGGGACGCTGCTTTTTGCACTCTCGATTGGTTCGGCTGTGCTACAGGCGCTTAGCAGGGTGCCTAATAAACCTATGATACTCAAGTATTTGACCATATCCCCTAAAATACAGGTTTTTGTAGGAAAGTCATCGGATATATACGGCCCCACCTAACTTAAAAATGACTGCTGGGAGAGCTGGGCGTATTTGCCAGAGCGTGCCATCAACTCGTTATGAGTGCCGCTCTCGATGATTTCGCCCTTTTCCAACACATGAATGCAGTCGGCATCTTTGATCGTGGAGAGCCTGTGTGCGATCACAAATGCAGTTCGGTTTTCCATCAAATGATCAAGAGCTTCCTGAATCAGACGCTCGGTCTCACTATCCACGGAAGCTGTCGCTTCGTCTAACAAAAGAATCGGTGGGTTTTTGAGTAGCGCTCGGGCGATCGACAGTCGCTGCCTCTCCCCGCCCGATAGTTTGACTCCGCGCTCACCGACCACGGTGTCGAGTCCTTTGTCGAGGGCTCGCACAAAGCTGTCTGCATTGGCAGCTGAAAGAGCGCTCCACATTTCCTCGTCACTGGCATCACGCTTGCCGAGTTGGAGGTTTTCTCTGACTGGCCCGTTGAAAAGGAATGGTTCTTGGGTCACATAACCGATGGTGGAGCGGAGTGATGCTTTGGACACGGTGTTCAGTTCCATTCCGTCGATGGTGTTTGAGCCGCTATCGTACTCGTAGAACCTGCAGAGCAGGTTGACGATAGTTGATTTCCCCGCACCGGTCGAACCGACGAGTGCGATGGTTTGCCCCGGTTTGGCTTCAAGAGTCACCCCTTTAAGTGTGGGTTGTGAATCGTACGAAAAACCCAGATTATCTAAAATCACATGACCGCGGACAGGTTGAGGAAGTTCTGCTCCATCCGTTGCGTGGATTTCGATATCTTCGTCGAGAATGGTAAATACCCTCTCGGCGGCAGCTCGTGACGACTGTGTCATCTGGTTCAGCTGGTGTAGTCTGCCGAGGGGTTCGTAGAGTGCCCAGATGATGGTGAAAAACTCGAGCAAGACGTCTTTGCCAAAATTACCCTGATAGATTTGCCATGCGCCTACTCCCAGCACCAGAGCATATCCGATGGAGTTAAAGAAGCTCATTGATGGTGAGTATATGGCCCATGCTTTCATGACGACCAGGTTGGCATCGCGCACTTGGGCAGAGGATTCATTGAAGCTATGGTGTTCGTCGTCTTCAGCCGCGTAGGATTTGATCTGGCGGATGCCGGCGATGTTGTCGTGAAGCATGGCATTCATTTCTCCCGTCGCCTTTCTAACGAGTCGGTATCGTTTCGCGGCGTGGCGTGTATAGAGCCAGGCACCGATGACTAACAGCGGAAGGGGAGCCAGCGCACATACCGCCAGCAGAGGTGACCGGGTAAACAGGAAGACGGTGACGATCAGAATTTGCAGGAAGGCGACGAGACCTTGCTCAATGCCGTCGATGAGCACGCGTTCCATCTGTGGCACATCCTCTGCCACTCGTGTCATGACGTCGCCGGTCCGTTTTGAGTCAAACCACTTAAGCTTTAGTCTCTGTAGCTTGTTGTAGAGTTCAGAGCGGAGATCAAAAATGGCACGTTGCTCAAAGGTGTTATTGATCAGGATGCGCAGGAAATTGAAAAAATCCCTGAGGAAGAACGCCACGATTACCACTACCATATATGGCCACAGCTTGCTTATCTCCCCATCGTCAAGAACTTCACGGGTTACGCGCCCCGTCATCATGGGAAACGCCAGCAACATCAGCGTCATCAAAATGGCACATACCAGCTGTGCCGAAGCGAGTCGTGGATACTTGCCGAGATAGGAAAAAATAAGGAAAATGGTCTTCATAGAAGGCGTTTGCAGGCTAGGTGCAGGTCAAGCCCTTGTAAAGACAAGGAAAAATAACCCCAGATTCGTCAAATTTGGGGTTGTATTCGCCCCCCATCACCCACTACTTTAACCCTCACACACCTAAACCCCAGATCCCACACCTACCACCATTATGTCTAAAGTATTTGGAACCATCGCAGTCGTATTCCTCGCTGCAGCAGCATTTATTGCTCACAAAAACCAGGAAGCCTACAAAAAAGAAATCGTCACCCACCAAGGTGAGGAAGCCACTGAGAAAAGCACTACCAAAGAGTTCGCGAGCCAAGTTGCTCGTTTCAAAGCCGCTGATGAAGCGCGTCAGGCCGAAGTTGACAAGGAGGCCAAAGTTGCCGAGGAACTCGCTGAAGTGACAAAGAAGTTCGATGCGGCAAAGAAGAAGGTAGATGACCTCAAGGCACAGCATAAGAGCAACGAAACCGAGATCGCATCGGCTGAAGAAGCCCTTAAGGGCCTGCCAGACCCCGGAGAGCTCATCCCCAAGATCAAGCGCATGAGAGGCGAACTTACCCAGGCCACCAGCGGCATCGCTTCTGAAGAAGCTAAGTTGGCAAACCTCATTCGTAACGAAAAGAACGGCAAAGCCCGTATCAAGATACTGCGTGACCGCATTGCCATGCAAACCACCGGAAAGTCCTTTCCTAATTTGAGAACAAGCATTAGCTCCGTTTACCGTAACTGGGGCTTTGTCATTCTCGCTGCCGGAGACAAGCAAGGAGTCATCACTGGATCTACGCTCGATGTTGTCCGCGGTGGTGAAGTCATCGGGAAACTCAAGGTGACCGCAGTTGAGGCGGGGCGAGCCGCTGCCGATATCGTGCTCGATTCTGTTTCAGAGGGCACTACGCTTCGCCCTGGCGACCGAGTCGTTGCTGAAAAAGAGGAGGCCAAACCAGCAGCACCAGCCGGAGCCACCCCCGTGACTAATTAAGTGCCACCTGGCTCACTCACGGATATTTTAACACACCACACACCTACGAAATCCACACTATTTAACGCACTATGAAAGCACTACTTTATGTCATCGCCATCGCCGCTATCGGCGCCGGTGGATGGTTCTCCTACGAGACCATGAACAAGTTCACGGACCTCAAGAAGAGCCGTGAAACCCTGCATGAGAAAAACGAGAACCGCAAAGCATCGATTCGTACCAAGAAAAAAGAAGCCACCGAAATGGAAGGTGAGCACGAGACTGCAAAGAAGGCTCGTCTCAATACCGAAGCAGAACGCGACAACAAGGAAAGTGGTTTGGGTCTCGCCAAGCGTGAGGCAGCCACGTGGCAAAGTAAGATTGACGAGCAGCAGGAAAAGATTGACGGCTACGCCAAGACCAAGGCCGAAATCCAGAAGCAGTTCAAGGAGCAGTTTGATGGACGAAACGTTGAACTTCATGAAATTCCTAGCCTCGTTAAGCAGCTTGAGGAGGATCTGAAAAAAGCCAACCGTAAGCTGGAAGAGCTCCAGTCCCTGACCGATGCTGCTGGCAAGCGTGTGGCTAGTAACAATGCGGCGATCAGTGAGCTTGATGCCCGCATGATCAAGCGTGCCGAACGCATTCGTGCTAACTCTCTGCAGGGAACAGTCACTGCGGTAAACCACGACTGGGGATTCGCCGTCGTCAGTGTTCCAAAGAAGATGCCCATCAACGATACGTCTCAACTCATCGTCAAGCGCGGTAACTCATTCGTTGGTCGTCTTAAGATCAATGCCATCGAGGCAGGCCGCGTGATGACAGATGTCGATTACAAGAGCATGACTCCCGGATTGGTTGTCCAGCCTGGTGACGCCGTTGTGCTTGAGAAGCCAGTTACGAACTAAGCCCCATCTGACTGAATCATTTTTCCAAGAACGGAGTCCGTTAGGGCTCCGTTTTTTTTTTGGGGGTATCGGAGAGACATGCCCTATCTGATAAACCGCTGCTGCAGGTTCTTCAGAATATCCTGCAAGTCCTTGGCTTCATTCATGAGCGCGACCATGTGCTCGGGCGAGAGATCGGGCTGGGCAAGTTTGGCGCGAATGGCTGCCTCCTTGTTCTGGAAATGGGTGCTCACTAGCATCGCGGTGGTTTCCTCGGCGGCACGAACGGCATCAGGTGGTGTTTCCTGTTCGAGAATTCGGCGTAGAGCGATCTGATCCTCTTCAGCCATCGCAGAGATGAATGCCTGGATGGCAGCAGGCTTGGATGCGTCTGGCGACTTGCTCAGGATTTTGCGCAGGATTGAACCGCCAGGTAGGGAATCCAGAGGCTCGATCAGCGATTCCAATTGCTCGCTCAGCCAGTCTTGGGATTCTTGGGATGTCAGGGCTAGGTGGCAGAGATAGGCAACCGAGCCGTTGATCTCGGTTGGCTGGCTTTTAATGGGCTCTGGCTTCTCGTCACGGTTACGCTGACGTTGCTCAAAGAACTTACTTTTTGCGGCCTCCTTCTCAGCCTGAACCACCCCGCCTCGCAACTCCTCAGCACCGATGCCTAACCGTGTGGCGACCTGATTGATAAGTGCTTCCTTGGTCATTTTATCGCCCACATGAACAATCAGAGAAGCGAGATCGTTTGCGAGAGCTGCTCGCTCTCGTACAGAATTGAGATCGCGTATGCTGGTTTCGTGTGCGAGTTTTACAGAGAAGTATTCCTGTGCTGATTCCACGAGTTGACGGAAGGCTTCCGCGCCCTGCTTCTTGATCAATGAGTCTGGGTCTTCACCTTGAGGCATTTGGACCATGCGGATATGCATGCCCTCGGGGGCGAGAATGGCGAATGCCTTGTCTGCTGCTGCAAATCCGGCAGAATCCGCATCGAAGCAAATGACTACATCACTGGTGTAGCGTTTCAGCAAGCGTGCATGGTCCGGGGTGCAGGCGGTTCCCTGGGTTGCGATCGCGCTGGTGATGCCATTTTCATGGCAGGCAATCACGTCGAGTTGTCCTTCGCAGAGCAGTGCAAATTTGTCCTTGGTCATACTGCGCCGTGCTTTGTCCAGTGCGAAGAAAACCTTGGATTTTTTAAATAGAATAGTCTCAGGGGAGTTGATGTATTTACCAGTGTTAGGATCCTCACGCAGCTGCCTGCCAGAAAAGGCAATAATGTCTCCGTAGTCGTTGTGGATGGGAAACATGAGGCGATCACGAAAGCGCACATAGATGCCGCCACGCGCACTATTCTGGTCCTTGAGTGCTGCTAGCCCGCTGTCGCATAGTTCACGCCCTGTGAAGCCCTTTTCACGTGCCCAGTCGAGGAATACGTTCGGGTTGTTGGGCATCCAGCCGACGACCCAGCGTTCTGCCATGCCTTTGCCGTAGCCTCTGGATTTCAGGTAGTCGCGTGCGTGTTGTGCATCGGGTGATTCCAGCAGTAGGCTGTGCATATGTCGCGCCCATTGGTTGTGAAGGTCTAATAGTCTTGAGCGTTTTTTTCTCCGTTTGTCGGCTTCCGGATCGTATGCCTCCTCCTGGATCATCACTCCGGCGCGAGCGGCGAGTTTTTTAACGGCATCCGGAAACGGGAGGTTTTCGTATGCCATCACGAATCCGATGGCGCTACCACCTTCACCGCAGCCAAAGCAGTGGTATGACTGCCGTGCGGGGTTCACCATGAACGAAGGCGTTTTCTCGTTATGAAACGGGCAGTTTGCCTTGAAGTTCGATCCAGCGCGTTTCAGCGGCAAGTAGGATCCGACCAGATCCACGATATCCGTGCTGGCAAGAACAAGTTCAATGGTTTCCTCCGGTATGCGACCCACACCTTGTTTTTAAGTTCCTATTTTCAAATACCAAATACCAAATTAAAGATTCTTCGCATTCGGTCATATCAGCTGTCTTCTGTCTTGTGTCTTACATCCTCAATCTATTGACTGGCTGTGTGCAGGACAAAGAACTGGCGTTTATGAAATCGGGTGACGGCGCATACACCGTTGGCTTTGGTCCCTTTGAGCAGTCAACAGCCCCGCCAGAAAACGGTATTGCCTTTTACTGCAATGATTTTGCGCTCACTGACCCGCAACCTTGGAAAATTCCCAGTCAAGTCGAGGAGGTGGAGAGTTTGGCGGACATTGGGTTTGAGGCGGGTGCGTATGAAATAGATTGGGACGAACTCGAGCCCGACGGCTTTGCCGAGGTGTTTGCTGAAATCAATGAGATGATTAGCAGGGGCGTGATGGAAAAATCGGTGCCGGTGGCAACTGAACGCGGATCATTTCGCCAGGGAAGAGGGAGGGATTTGTTGGTGAACATGGTGGCACTGGATGCACCGTTTCATACTTACGGATGGCGCAGGGAAGGATTGGGGTTCTGCGGTGCCACGCCGGAGGTTCTTTTCCGGTTGAGTGGCAGGAAGCTAAGTACAATGGCACTCGCTGGAACAGCCAAGGCAGACGAGCGCGAGGTGTTTGCCGTCGATGGCAAAGAAATAAGGGAACACGAATTTGTAGCACAGACACTTGTTGCGAAACTCTCAGACATTGGGACGGTTACCCGTTCCCAGCGCGCCATCATGGATCTCGGTCAAATCGTACATTTTCACACACCGATCGAGGTGGAGTTATTTGCAGACCGTACTGTGGATGATCTGATCCGCCGCCTTCATCCAACGCCAGCACTAGGTCCACTACCGCGAACCGAGGATACTTTAGCATTACTCGCCGAGTGGCGCGAGCGTCTGGGTTGCCCGCCGTGTTTCGGCGCACCGTTTGGTCTGTTTAAAGACGGTGAATTCACTTCTGTGGTGGCGATCAGGGGCATTCACTGGGATCGACTCAATGTTTCCATACCGTCAGGCTGCGGAGTGATCGAGGCGTCCCGGCTTGTCAACGAGTGGCGAGAGCTGAGGTTAAAGCGCGAAGCGGTAAAGCAAACACTTGGCCTTTAGAGCGTCTCCGGAAACATGGCTTTCCAGACTTGCAGTGCTTCTTTGATCTGATCCGCCTTGCGTGTTGGCGACAGCTCCCAGACGAAGGGCTTGTTTGGATCGATGTGGCGCAGTAGCTTTTTGAAATCGAGCTCACCAGTGAGTGGCACTCGGTGGTCGCGTTCTGGCCAGTGGACGTCATGTACATGGCAGCCGATGAGATACGGGGCCATTTTTTCCAGCCATTGGTCATGATCTAGCAGACCAAGGTTGTGCTTCAGCTGCACATGTCCGAAATCGTGCCAGTATCCCACCCACGGGTTGTCTTTGAAATGTTCCTGCAGGCTGATCATTTCACTTTCGCTGGGTACGTCTTCAAACCGACTACGTGATTCCACGGCGAGTGGGATTTGCAGCTCGGCGGCTTTTTCAGACAGCTGTTCCAGTGCTTCAATGGCGCGTTGGTAATACAGAGGGGCAATTTTTTCTCGTTTTTTAACAAAGGCAATTTTTGCTTTGGCATACTCCGGGGTGAGTTGCTGCCCTTCTTTCACCATTGCAGTGAGTCGCTTTGTCCATTTTTTTGAGGGCATGGGAACTGATCCCATATGCATCACAATGTATCCGGCGTTGAACTCTGCGGCTACCTCGAGAGTTTTGAGGGTCATTTCCATGGCACGCTGCCGGTCGTAGGCGCGGTGCGAGCTGAATTCGTAGGCGTCAGGAGCATCGATCATCACCTCGACGGGTGAGGGGAAGTAGTTGTGCACACCCGAGCAACGGAATTTGCCTTCCTTGTATGCTTTCTGAATCCCAGGTAGCTTGCTGATTGTCATGCCATGAGACAGCTCCATGGTATTGAATCCAAGCTCAAGGATCTCATCAATCAACTCGTCGCCCTCAGAGTGGCGAGAGTTGTTCCAGCAGGTAGAGAAGCTTAGCATAGGTCGTATAGGTCCTATAGGACTCAGGGCAGCTTCCAGCTCTTCCTTAGCTGGGAGTATTCTGCTTGGGGTAATAGCACGTAAACTGGGTTCTTTGTAGGATCGATTGTGGCGATGAGCTGCTTGAGTTTGGTTTCATGCATCGTGGTGCAGCCAGCCGTGGGTTTGCTGCCGCCGCCACGCCATATGTGGAAAAATATCGCAGAGCCATAGCCGGGAACGGGTTTTCCACCAAGAATGGAATCGTTGTGGCCGATGTAGAGCTTCAGGCTGTGAGCGTGGTCGTTTTGCCGCATTTGTCCCTTTTTTTCCCAAGTGGCTTTTGGGGTGTGATCAAGGATGAGGTGTCGATTGTAGTGAGGCGATGTGCGATCCTCAATCCACAGGTCTCTTGTAGTGATTTTGCGGTAGGGGAGCTTAGGGTGGCGTTTGATCGTGGCTGCGTAGCCATAGGCACCGCCGAGTTTGAAAATTCCTGCGGGGGCACGTCCGTCGCCTTCAACTTTTGGTCGAGCTTCCGATCTGATTTTCGGATGAATGCCACGTCCCCATGCCAGTCCATTTCTGCCAAGTCTTCCTTTCCATGGTGATCCGACCCGTTGCCACGTGCGTCCGTTTTTTTGATAGACCGTGAGTGAGACGTGGGATGAATTCCAACTTGATGCCACACCGACGATGACCTGTGAGCAGTTCCGGGGCACCTGCGCTGCTAACAAACCGCTTGTGAGGATGAGTAGAAAGATGGCTTTCATGTTCTCTACGATGTTGTTAGTGAAACGTCCCTTCGCTTAACCCTCCTCGGCGAGTTGCTGACAACCTTTGATGTCGAGTTTCCCAGAGGCAAGCATGGGGATTTCTTCGGTGGGGATGAATACTTTTGGACACCACAGGCTGGGTAGGCCTTCGTCCATTAGTTTGTAACGTAAATCGATGCACTCCTGTTCGCGCGTTTCTCCACAGATCGTTGTTAGTAGTGCGATGGCTTCACCTTTCTGTTCGTCAGGAATACCTACCACAGCAATCTTGCGTTCGGTTTCTCCATCGAGTCCAAGCACCTTGGTGATGGCGGCTTCCACCACCTCATGGGGCACCATTTCACCTCCGATTTTGGAGAAGCGGGATAGGCGCCCTTCAATGTAGAGGAAACCTTCGTCGTCAAGCCTGCCAATGTCCCCTGTATTGAACCATCCGTCGATGATGACTTCTTTGGTTTTTTCCTCGTTATTGAGGTAGCCAGGGAAAACATTGGATCCCCGTAGCCAGATTGTTCCTTGGGTGTCGACCGGTGCAGGCTCGCCAGTGGCGGGGTTGGTGATTTTCACGGCGATGCCGGGGAGGAATTTTCCGACTGAGCCAAACTGATTGGCAGGGATTACGGGGGCTTTACCGTCAGCCTCGGGTTCCGGCAGGTTGACGTTGGTGGCTGGCGATGTTTCTGTGAGTCCGTATCCTTCCAACGGTAGAATACCGAATTTTTCATTGAAGGAAGTGGCAAGCGACTCGGGGAGTTTCTCGGCACCAGTGACGACGTAGTCGAGTGACTTGAGCTGTTCGGGCTTCACCCGCCGCATGTATCCACGCAGGAATGTGGGAGTGGAGAGCAGCATATTCACCTGATGCATCTCAATGAGCTCGGCTAGGCGTTTTGTTTCCAAAGGACTCGGATAAGTCACGAGATTGACGCCCTCAATGCACGGATACCAGAGGGTGACGGTGCAGCCGAATGAGTGGAAGAGCGGGAGGCAGCCAAGGATTTTGGCGTCGTGATTGAGGCGGAGACGACTGCCAAACTGGCAAACGTTTGCGAGCATGTTGCGGTGTGAGAGGGGGACGCCTTTTGGTTCACCTGATGAACCCGAAGTGAACAGGAGGATTGCCTCGTCGTCACCTTTTTCTGCACCAATGCCGAGCATCTTGGCAATAATGGAGGTGGGGAGAATTTTGCTTAGGATAACCCAGCGGATGATTTTCTTTTTGATGACAGGTAGAGTCCGCTCGATGAAAATCAGATCTCTGTTAGGTGGCCATGGGAAGGAAGGTATTTTGCGAACAAACGGGTCTGCAGTGATAAATTTGTCGACACCCGATTGGCGGATCGATGATTGAACGGCATCGTGACTGGAGGTGAAGTTGATATTGACCGGGATTTTTCCTGCAAAAAGCACAGCAAGGTTCGCTACCAAGCCTCCCTTGCCGGGTGGTAGAAGAATGCCGACGCGTTTTTTCTTCGTTTGTTTTTTAATCTCGAGAGAGAACGCAATAGCAGCACCTAACAGCTTATCGAATGATGTGGCTGAATCGTCAGTGCCGTCAAAAAGCTGGGTGGATGATCCGTATTTTTTAAGGCCTGCAAGCAGAGCGACCGGCAAGGAACCGTTAAGGAATTCACGAGCAGAAAACGCAGCTTCTTCGGCAGACATGAGGCCCTCACGCCATGCTGCTGGAGAAGTATCTTTGGCGGGAATCAATCTGGAAAAGGAAAACACAGATGTAGCTAGCTTGTGCGTCTTTTCGATGCCCAGAGCTGTTTCTTCAGGTCGAGTCACAGACACCGGGAGAACCGGGAGGTCAAGGGAGCAGAGCTGTTTTAGAACAGGTGAGGGGATGTGGCTGGACTCACCGCCGTGCGCTGAGACTTCTCCGGGGATAAAAATGATCACGCCATCATCCATCAGGTGATCTTTTAGGGTCTCGCCAATGGCTGCGGGAGCGGCATCATTTGCTGAGAAGGCAACCGCCGTGGTGTCTTCCTTTTCCAGCATGATTCGCGTGGCGGCGTCAAGAACGACATTTTCCTCGCACAACCACGTGACTTTCCTGCCTGAAAATACCTGTTCCAGATGGAGGGTCTCGGCGTGGTCCAGGCGTCCGGGGATGACAAGGACGCCCTCAGACGGGATGTGTTCTTTTCCTAGAAGATCGATTTTTTTACTCATGCGCAACAGTTCCTGCGTGGTGATTGTGGGTTGGCCGGATTGACAGGACTCATAAAACCATTTCACCCGATGCGCTGCAAGCGGTAAGCTCGCAATTAATCCACGCCCGCTTCAGTCGATGAGACCAAGGAAGAAACTTGTTAGATGGCGTCGAGCACTCCATTTATGAATCGACTGGATTCACTGGTGCTGAATTTTTTAGCAATTTCAACGGCCTCGTTGATGCTGACCGCCTTGGGGATGTCTTCACACTGGGAAATCTCAAAAGCCGCTAGACGCAGGATGGCGCGATCCACTGGTGCAACCCTGCCAGGTGCGTAGTTCTCTATCACCTTGGCGAGAGAGGCGTCGATGGATTCTTTGTGGTTGAGTATTCCGTTGACTAGTTTCTGTGTTTCCTCGCGAAACGAAGTGATTTCCGCTGAACTGGTGCGGATGTGAGCAAAATCTCCTACCGTTGATGCGGGGTCTTCAATGGCTGTGAGGCGTTCGGAAACACGGCTCAAGTGATTGATGGCTGCAGTTACAGGTTCAAGCGACTGAATTTTTTGGGGGAAATCCTGAAGAGTTTCAAGCAGCTCATGGCGTCGTCGAATCAAGCTTGCGTTTGTCGCCATGACGGTTTGAGTGTTATTTTCGAGAGGCGTTTCGCTGTTTTTCTTTTGCTGGTTGGCTTTCAGCAGATCTACGGCGGCATTCATTCGGCTCTCATCGGCAAGGATCTGATTCAGTGCATCGACGAGTTTGTCACAATCGCCTGCTGCCTTGAGTGTAGGCAGGAGCGTTTCCAAGTGTTTATTGAGTTTTGCCAGCCTGCTGTCGCGACCCTGCGAAACATGAAGGACGGCCTTGGCCTTGGCTTTTTCAAGTGAGCGCAGGCTTTGTTCCTGGGTCATCTCCCAGAAGGCATCCTCCATGCACGATGGCTCAGAGCCAGACTCCAAATCGGCAAAGTAGAGAAACTGAACCGCAGCCTCGCGGATGTCGCGCCGCTTATACATTGCTCGGGAACACGCGAGAAGATGATCTCTTGAGCTGTTGGAATGTATCTGTGACGGCAACCGCAGCCCTCGCTGCCTCCCGGCCACGGTTGAGCTTGTTGCCAATGCAGCGCGCGTACGCCTGTTTTTCGTCATCGACCAGAAGCACCTCATGAATGATCGGGGTTGCATGATCGACAGCTATCTTCTGCAGTGCTTGAGTCACACTGTCGGCAACGAGGTCGCCGTGAGAAGTTTGACCTCGGATAATCAGGCCAAGTGCGATGACGCATTCAGGTTTTTCTCCCCGCATCACGGCTTCCACCATGGCAGGAACTTCAAAGGCACCCGGTACCCGCACTAGATCAATGTAAGCATTTGCGGCCAGTTCCGAGAGCTCCTCGTGGGTGTTTTCCACGAGCGCATCGGTAAACTCGGAGTTGTACTGTGATGCCACGATGGTAATCGTTGTCTTCTGACTCAGACTGCGTGGCTTAGGCGGCAAAGTTTTTGACATGCCAGTGGGATAGTTCGGGACTCACGCTCCTGCAAGATTGAAAATGGGAAGATTTACGTGTGCCTATGCCCTTATGGGATAGGAGCGAACACGTTCATCGCGCTCTTGGTGCTGATTTTCTGGTTCTTGGCGTAGGCTTTGGCGGCACGGAGCCGAAGCTGTTTTTTGCTTTCTCCTGCAAACCATCCTTCGAGCACGTCGTGTAGAATAAAAGCGCCTGGATACATGTTGGATGCCGTCATAATAGCAGGTGTAACCTTGGCTGTTTTCAGGCGATTATCGAAGAACGACTTGCTCCTGCAGCAGAGAACCGCAGCATCCACTTTCTGTTGTCGGTGTGGATTTGGAGCAATCTCGGGCACGTGGAATTCCATTAGCCCGTTGTGGCCGATGAAGGTGAGGAAATCCGCACCACCCGCCAGATTGATTCTGGTCTCCTTGTCGGCAAGCCTCAGCGAGATACTCTCGTAACGCTGCCCCGCAAGCGATTGGCAAAACTCCCTGATGCACGGCTCAATCTCGCTACCCCGCCACGCATCAACTACCAGGATCGCCTTGGTTTTCTTGTGCTGGAAGACCAGACGCTCAAGAATCTTCGGTTGGTGTTCTGCCTTTGTGGCCGACAGTCTTTTCCACCGAGCGCTTTGTGAAAAAATAGGTCGCGCCCCGTCAGAGCACCCCCAGTAAAGGTTGCTGGCGGGATCGTCGCCATTGCCAATCTTTCTCGGCACCGGTGCGATGCCTTGGGAGTCGTTGTCGCACAGCGCCACGTAAACGTGGACCACTTTGAAAGTTCTCGCCGCCTCAGCCGGTGGCTTTGGATTGGGTGCCAGGGTTTCGGCCTCGCTCTTGTTGCATCCGCTCATCAGAAGGCAGCAGAACATCATTAGAAGCGTTGTCAAAAGCACTTGAACCATTGAAATGCCTACGCGGGTACTATGTTGATGCTTTCATTTTTCGGCAATAATCATAACAAAAAAATAACACAAAAAAAGTGAACAAATAGTTGCTATGATGGCGTCTAAGGTGTAGAAAGAAACCAACAAAAAACCTTCAACCTATCAAAAATCATGGGACTCGATAAAATCACCACCAAATTTCAAGAAGCCATCCAGGCCGCCCAGCAGCTCGCCTCACGCTCTGCGCACGCGGAGCTGAAGTCGCTTCACGTTCTGCTCGCCCTGCTCCAGCAGGATGGGGGCATCGTCGTGCCCTTGCTAGAGAAAGCGGGCATTGATGTAACAAGCCTCAAAGCCAAGGTTCTGGCGAAGCTCGACAGTGAACCGAGCGTGCAGGGCGCTGCCTCCCAGCCGCAGATGAGCTATGGTTTTCGAGCTAACCTTGATGCTGCCGACAAGGTGCGTGAGGGACTGGGTGACGACTACCTGAGCGTGGAGCATTTCCTCTTAGGTGCGCTTGATTGTGATTCCCCGGCAGGAAAAATTCTCCAGGAAGTAGGCCTCGACCGGAATAAAGCAGACGCCGCTCTCAAGGAAATCCGCGGCAGCCAGAAGGTCACCGACCAGGATCCCGAGGGCAAATACCAGGCGCTGGAAAAGTACGGCACCGATCTCACAGCCCGTGCCCGCGAGGGGAAAATCGACCCCGTGATTGGTCGGGACGAGGAGATCCGTCGCATCATGCAGGTGCTTTCTCGTCGAACCAAAAACAACCCTGTGCTTATCGGTGAGCCCGGCACGGGTAAGACCGCCATCGTCGAGGGACTCGCTCGTCGTATCATCAGTGGTGACGTTCCTGACTCGATGAAAAACAAGCGTCTGATCGCGATGGATCTTGGAGGCATGATCGCCGGAGCCAAGTACCGTGGGGAATTTGAGGATCGCCTCAAAGCCTTCCTGAAAGAAGTCACTGAGTCCGAGGGCGAAATCATCCTGTTCATCGATGAGCTACACACCATCGTTGGTGCCGGTGCCAGCGAGGGGGCCGTTGATGCCTCGAACTTACTTAAACCCCAGCTCGCCCGTGGTGAGCTGCATACCATCGGTGCCACCACTCTGGACGAGTATCGCAAGTACATCGAAAAGGACGCTGCTCTCGAGCGCCGGTTCCAACCAGTCCGGTGTGACGAACCAAGTGTCGAGAGCACCATTGCGATCCTGCGTGGTCTCAAGGAACGTTATGAGGTGCACCACGGTGTTAGGATCAAGGACGGAGCACTCGTTGCCGCTGCGAATCTATCCGATCGCTATATCACGGATCGCTTTCTGCCCGACAAGGCGGTCGATCTGGTTGATGAAGCAGCCTCCCGATTGAAGATAGAACTCGATTCCATGCCGACCGAGATTGATCAGATCGAACGGCAGGTGATGCAGCTGGAAATGGAGCGTCAGGCTTTGGAAAAGGAGACGGATGACGCATCCGCAGCACGCTTAGAGAAAGTGCGAGAGGAAATGGCGAACCTGAAAGAGGAATCCGCCACCCTGATGGCGCGCTGGCGTAACGAGAAGGATGTCATCGATGTCGTACGCGAGGCACAGCAGAAAATCGAGGACCTCAAGACCGAGGCCGAGCAAGCGAAACGCATCGGCGATCTGAACCGAGCCTCGGAACTCACCTACGGAAGTCTCCCAGACGCCGAAAAAGAACTCGAGGAAGCCCAGGGAAAACTCGGAAAGCTGCAAGGTGAGAACCGCATTCTTAAGGAGGAGGTGACCGAGGAAGACATCGCCCGCGTGATTTCCACATGGACGGGTATCCCCGTGTCCCGCCTTCAGGAAGGTGAGCGGCAAAAGCTCGTTAAAATGGAGGACAGGATTGGTGAGCGCGTGATTGGCCAGCAAGACGCCATTGTGGCAGTCTCTAACGCTGTGCGCCGAGCCCGTGCCGGACTTCAGGACGAGAACCGCCCGATTGGTTCCTTCCTTTTCCTCGGGCCGACCGGTGTGGGTAAGACCGAGCTGTCCAAGGCACTCGCTGAATTTCTATTCGATGACGAGGGAGCGATGGTGCGTATCGACATGTCTGAATACATGGAAAAACACAGCGTCGCCCGACTCATCGGCGCGCCTCCCGGATATGTCGGTTACGAGGAAGGTGGTCAGCTTAGCGAACATGTTAGGCGCCACCCCTATTCGGTTGTTCTATTCGATGAAATCGAGAAAGCACACCCGGATATCTTTAACGTATTGCTTCAGGTGCTGGATGATGGTCGGATCACCGACGGGCAGGGGAGAACAGTAGACTTCCGGAACACGGTGTTGATCATGACCTCTAACATCGGTAGCCAGTTTATCATGGACGAGGAAAACGCCGAGCAACGTGAGGCGAAGGTCACCGAAGCTTTGCGCGGCCACTTCCGTCCTGAATTCCTCAACCGTGTGGATGAGACGGTCATCTTTGACCGACTCAAGCGCGAGGAGCTCACCGAGATCGTTGGTCTGCAGCTTGAGCGCGTGCGCAAGCGTCTCGCCAAACAGGGTATCGGCCTCGCCCTCAGCGCGGATGCCAAGGAGTTCATTGCCAACCAAGGTTACGATCCTGTTTACGGTGCCCGTCCCCTCAAGCGTGCCATTCAGAAACACTTGCTCGATCCCCTCAGCCTCGAAGTGCTTGAAGGTAAGTTCCAGGACGGTGATGTGATCCAGGCGGAAGTTGATAACGGTGCCGTGGTGTTTACGAAATAAGAAATGCGGGCCATCTTATCCGCTGAGGTGTGCCCAGGTTGTTGGTGGACAGATTTGTCTGCCCTCCTTCATTGGGCTGCCATGTGTGGGTTCCGGTATGATCAAAGTGATCATAGTGTTTAGCCCGTCATGAAGAACTCAGTCGGTAGCACGAACGGCTGACTAACAACTACATGTTCAAGAACGGTTTTGCCATGCTCCATATTCCTACCAGGACGATCAGCAGGGCACTCGCCCAGAACCAAATTGAGAAACCTTTACCAAAATCCATACGCGGATCGGCGTGTTTCTTTTTGAAGTGGATCGCTGCATAGAGCACGACGAGGAGAATGATCGAGGTGACGAAGCCACCCGCGAACACCATGAATACCGGTTTTTTTATAGCCAGAAAGACGATCGCCCATAAAGTTGGGATTACCCAAGCAAGCCCCATGATCCAACGTCGGCGGGTTTTGAGATTCGAGAAATTGAATACACCTACTTGGCCAAAAGCATCGGCAAACTGCCTGGTCCACGCGGCAAGCGCGGCGAAAGTTGTCGAGAAAAGCACGACGAAAGCACCACAGTAAAACAATGGCTCAGCCCAGTCGCCCAGGGTTGTCGTATACATCGTCGCAAGATAGGCGAGGAACTCGCCTCCTGAGTCAGGAACGGATCCGCGACCGTGCAGCAGTCCGGCGCCGAGGACGTAGAAGGCCGCGGTCACGATTGTGTAGACGAGCATAGCAGTCACCGCATCGATCATCATCACCTTGGTCCATCCTCTGGCGCGCTGAGCCCACTCGTCGCTGCCGTCGTTCTCGCCTGTCTTGGCAGCGTAACCCTTCTCGATGAGCCAGTAGTTGTAAGCCATGATCTCGTCGCCACCGACACCGGTGATTCCGAACGCGCCGATCACGAGCAGCATGAGTGCGTTGTCGCTTGGTAGGCTGAATGTCAGCCCGGAGAGGACCTCACCCATTTTCACGGCCTCTGGGCCCATCTGCAGAGCGATCAGCGAGATGAGTGTAAATATAGTAAACAGTCCGATCATGATGACCGAGAGTCTTTCGATCAACTTGTAATAGCCTCCCGAGACGATAACCCCAACGGCAATCACAGACACCGCGAGCCAAATCTCGATTGATAGTGCTGGGATCGCCATGTTGAGCAAGATACCCACCATGCCGATGATTGCCCCGACTTGTAAGAATTTGAAAATCATCAAGAATAACCATGTCCAGATACTCCAATTCGCCTTGCCTAGTTTTGGACCCGGTAGGTGGTTGAGCGAAGCAAAGGTAGGTTTGCCGACGATGATTGCGTGTTTGCCAAACTCGACTTGCACCGCAACTTTTACGAGGCAGCTGACGAGGATTACCCACAGAGCGATGAACCCTGCCTCTGCACCGAGGGTGGTGGTGGCGACCAGTTCTCCGGATCCAACGATGCAGGCTGATAGAATAAACCCCGGGCCAATGTGTTTGAGGCTGCTAAGGAGCGTTTTGGGTGGATCTTCGACTTTGGAGGGGTCGAGGGTGTAGGGGTCGGGAGCTGTGGACGATGACATCAGCGGCAAATCTATTGTGCCGCGTTCCAGCTAGGAAGCCTTAAATCGGCGATTGTGGCGTGGTGATGATTGCGAAACATGGAGGGTGGGAAATCCTGCCAGCTGAGATACACTTGAATTGCAGGTGGCTAGTGAGAGTCGGAATCGACATGCACGTCAGGAAGTGTATTTTAATAGCCAACACTCCACGAGCGTGAGGGTGTCAAACACTGGACGAAGGAAACCGGCGCCATGACCAAATTGCATTGTTGGAACAAAAATACGATCATGGCATCCTTGATTGGGCTGTCATGTGTGGAATCCGGTGTGCTCGCCGAGAGGAAGCCATCGGGTCGTGATGCCTGGAAGCAGTATGTCGGTAAGACGGGGCCCAGCGGTTGGCGAGTCAACGTGATTCAGTCGGATCCGAATGACCACGGGCCGGATGGATTTAACTTCCATGATTGGGATGGTGACGGTGATCTGGATGTGCTGGTGAACTTTGAAGAAGGTGGATTTAGTCGTCTGTATTTTAATCCGGGGCAGGGCAAGATTCGTTCCGAATGGTCTGACTACATCGAATTGGAAAAGCATGGCAAATGTGAGGACTCAGGGATGGGAGATCTCGATAACGATGGCGATATCGATTACGTTGCCAATGGTGGTCATGTTTTTTTCAACCCTGGCAGGAAAAGAGTAAGAGTTTCCGACGCGTGGGTTCACATGACTTTGTTTAAGAATGAAGCACGCAACCCGGTTGTTAGCGACATCGATGGTGATGGATTGAATGACCTCATTGTCGGTGCCTCGGCGTGGTACAAGCAGCCGGATGAAGGCAAGCATGACCCGTCGAATTGGAAGCGTTACAAGCTTGGGGAGGCCAAGTGGCCGATGACCTGTAAGATCACTGACATGGATGGCGATGGTGATCACGACATTCTGGTTCAGGAACGCAGGAAGCAGGGGACGTTCTACTATGAAAATCCCGGCAAGAACAAGGTGACCGAACCATGGCCCGTGAGGGCTGTCTCTTATACACATCTCCGAGCCCACGAGACTTG